>DATFSB010000395.1:0-6705 GCA_035262825.1 Gemmatimonadales bacterium
AAAACCGGCCAGCGCGTCTCGAAGCTGCTCGATCTGATCGTGACGGTCGCCCTGGAGCGCGACAAGCGCGTCCCTACGGCCGAGGTCAATCGCGTCCTCGAGCAGCTGGTGAACAAGCAGCAGCCGCCGCAGCCGGTGGGGGAATCGGTGCGACTCCTCTACGCTTCCCAGATCGGCACCGCGCCGCCGCGTTTCGCCATCGTCGCGAGCCACCCCGAGGCGATTCCGGAGTCGTACGCGCGCTATCTCGTGAACGGTTTCCGCGAAGCGTGGGCGTTCACCGGCGCGCCGGTCAACGTGAAGTTTCGCCGCAAGAAGCGGGAGCGCCGGTGACGATCGCGCTGTGGGTCGTCGCGTCCTATCTCCTGGGCGCCACACCGACCGCCTATCTCGCCGGCCGCCTGGCGCGCGGGATCGATCTGCGCCAGCACGGCAGTAAAAATCTCGGCGCAACGAATGTCTATCGTGTGCTGGGGTGGCGCTGGGCGATTCCCGTGGCGCTGATCGACATCGCCAAGGGGGCGATCCCGGTGGCGCTGTTCGGCCGCTGGGCGGCGGCGGGCCCCTGGGTTGCCGTGGGACTGGGGATCGCGGCGGTGCTGGGACACGTCTTTTCGCCCTACATGCGTTTCAAGGGCGGCAAGGGAGTCGCCACGGCGCTCGGCGTTTTCCTCGCTCTCGCGCCCGTCGCTGTGCTGATCGCCGTGCCGGTGTGGGGCGGCAGCCTCTGGCTCACCGGCTACGTCTCGCTCTCCTCGCTCGTCGCGGCGGCGTCCTTCCCGGTGTGGGTAAAGCTCACCGCACCCGGCGCGGTGTCGGCGTTCTGGGCCAGCGTCGCCCTGGCGGTGTTGATCGTGTTTTCGCATCGCGCCAATGTGCAGCGCCTGCTTGCCGGAACGGAGAACCGCTTCCACACGCGACGGGGGTTGCCGTGAGCGCGGTGGTTCCGAAGGTTGCGGTCGTCGGGGCAGGGGCGTGGGGCACGACCCTCGCCGACCTGCTCGCCCGCAAGGGAGCCGCCGTCACGATCTGGGCCCGAGAGCCCGAGGTCGTGGCCAGCATCAACCGGGACCACGTGAACACCATTTTCCTCGCCGACGCCCCGCTCGCGCCCACGCTGTGCGCGACCGGCGAGGTTGCCGAGGCGGTGCGCGACGCCGCGGTGATCGTGTGCGCAACGCCGTCGCACGCGGTGCGGGCTATCATGACGGAGGCGGCGGCCGCGGTGCGCGAGCGCCCCCTCGTCGTCAGCGTGTCCAAGGGACTGGAGCCGGAGCGCCAGGAGCGGCTCTCCTGCGTGCTCCAGGAGGTCTTCGGGGTCGGCGTGCCGGTCGCCGTGCTGTCGGGCCCGTCGTTCGCGCGTGAAGTCTACGAGCGGCAGCCGACCGCGGTCGTCGCGGCGGCCACCGATCACGACGTGGCGCAGCAGGTGCAACAGGTGTTTGCGACGGCGACGTTTCGCGTGTACTCCCATACCGACGTCGTCGGGGTGGAGCTCGGAGGGGCCCTGAAGAACGTCATCGCGGTCGCGGCCGGCATCGTGGAAGGGCTGGGCCTCGGGCACAACCCGCGGGCGGCGCTGATCACCCGCGGGCTGGCCGAGCTGACGCGCCTGGGCCAGGCGCTGGGGGCCGATCCGCTCACGTTCGCCGGCCTCACCGGGCTCGGCGATCTGGTGCTCACCGCCACCGGCGCCCTGTCCCGCAACCGCACGCTCGGCGTCGAGCTCGGGCAGGGACGGCGTTTGGAGGATATTCTGTCGAGCCGGAAAACGGTTGCCGAGGGCGTCTCGACGGCGCGCACGGCGGTGCTGCTGGGGCAGCGCCACGGCGTCGAGCTGCCGATCGCTAGCGAGGTGAGCGCCATCGTGTTCGACGGCAAGGCGCCGCGCCAGGCAATCGCCGATCTGATGGAGCGGGCCCCCAAGCCGGAGCTATGGCGATGAGCGTTCCGCATCCCGTGCAGGAGTTCTTCTCGATCGGTGAGGTCTGCCAGCTCACCGATCTGAAGCCGCACGTGCTGCGCTACTGGGAGAGCCAGTTCCGTTTCCTCAATCCCGCGAAGAACCGGTCGGGGAACCGCGTCTACCAGCGTCGCGAGATCGAGCTGATCATGCTCGTGAAACACCTGCTGTACACCGAGAAGTACACGATTGAGGGCGCCCGCACCAAGATCGAGCAATACCGCCGCTCGGGAGAGCTCAAGCCGGAAGCGCGGCGGGCCCTCGCCTCCGAGACGATCAAGGATCTGCGCACCGAGCTGAAAGCCGTGCTCGCGCTGCTCGACGGGGCCGCCCCGCCACGCGCGTAGTCGCCGTCATCCCGGCGTTCCAGGCGGCAGCCACCCTCGCCACGGTGATCGGCCGTGTGCGGGCGGTTCTTCCCGACGCCGGTGTCACCGTGGTCGACGACGGCTCGAGAGATGAGACGGAGGCCGTTGCCACCCGGGTTGGTGCCCTCGTCATCCGGCACGAGCGCAACGCAGGGAAGGGAGCCGCGCTCGCCACCGGAATTGCGCGCGCCCTGACGGATGGTGCCGGCGTGATCATCACCCTCGATGCCGACGGCCAGCACCCTCCCGAGGCCCTGCCGCTGTTGCTCGCGCCGCTCGCCGAGGCCGGCGTCGAGCTGGTGCTCGGGGCCCGGGAGCGCAGCGGGGCGATGCCCGTTCCGCGGCGGATCACCAACTGGTTGTCGGCGACGATCGCCAGCCGGGTGGCAGGGGTGTCGATTCCCGACGCGCAGACGGGTCTGCGAGCGTTTACCAGCCGCCTGGCGGCGGACGTCACCCTCCGGATCGGCCGCTACACCCGGTACGAATACGAAGCCGCCTTTCTGCTGGCGACGCTGCGAGCGGGTTACGGGGTGCGTTCCGTGACGATCCCGACTATCTATGACGGCCAGCCGAGCTACTTCAGGAACGTCACCGATGGGTGGCGCGTAGCCCGGGTATTCGCGCGGTATCTGCTCGGAGCGTCATGAACATCCTGATCAGCAACGACGACGGTATTCTGGCACGCGGCCTGTCACTCCTCGGGGAAGCGGCGGGGGACCTGGGGCGGGTCACGGTGGTCGCGCCCGATCGCGAGCAGAGCGCCACGTCGCACTCGCTCACGCTGCACCGGCCGATCCGGGCGACACGCCGCGCCGACGGCGCGTATCAGGTCGACGGCACCCCGACCGATTGCGTGTTGCTCGCGCTGGACGCTCTGATGCCGGAGAAGCCCGACTTCGTCTTCTCAGGCGTGAACCACGGTCCCAACATGGGTGAGGACGTGCTGTACTCGGGCACTGTCGCCGCGGCAATGGAGGGACTCGCCGCCGGGATTCCGAGCGTTGCCATCTCCTACGGAAGCTTCGATCTCGAGCATCTGGAGAGCCACCGCGCCGGCCTCACACGCCTGCTGCAGGGCATCGTGGCGGTGGAGTCGTTCCCCCGTGACACGCTTCTCAACGTGAATCTGCCGCCGATCCCCGGCGATCAGGTGAAGGGGGTGAAGGTCACTCACCTCGGGAGCCGCGTGTTCCACGAGGAGGTGGCCCGAATGAAGGACCCCTGGGGGCGGGACATTTACTGGATCGGCGGCGGGCATGTGACATGGTCGGGAGGCGCCGATTCCGATTTCCGCGCCGTGGGCGAGGGGTTCATTTCCGTCACTCCGCTGCACGTCGACATGACGAACTACGATCTGCTCGAGGTGGCGCGCGGATGGAGCCTGGGCGGCTAGGCGGCGCCAGCGCCGACACGTTCGGCGGCTACCGCACCCGTCTCGTGGAGCAGCTGCGCGAGCAGGGGATCAAGGACCTCGCCGTATTGCGCGCCTTCTCCGACACGCCGCGCCACCTCTTCGTTCCCGCCGCGGTACGGCACCGGGCGTACGAGAACAGCGCGCTGCCGATCGGGGCGGGCCAGACCATCTCCCAGCCATTCACACAGGCCCGGTATCTCGAGACGCTGCACCTGCAGGGCGGTGAGCGCGTACTCGAGATCGGCACCGGCTCGGGGTACCAGACGGCCCTGTTATCGAGGCTCGTGGCTCAGGTGTTCACGGTGGAGCGAGTCCAGGCCCTCGCGGAACGTGCGCAGCGTGCGCTGCGGGAGGCGGCGGCCCGCAACGTCTCGGTGCTCCTGGGGGATGGCACACTGGGATGGGCGGGCTATGCGCCGTACAACGCCATCCTCGTGACCGCGGGGGGGCCGAGCGTGCCGTCGCCACTGGTCGAGCAGCTTGCCCCAGCCGGACGCCTCTTGATTCCCGTGGGGGAGCGCGGCCAGCAAACGCTGACGCTGGTCGAACGCACGGCGGACGGCGTGCGCACGACGGCCCTGGGTGACGCGTTGTTCGTTCCACTCGTCGGGGAGCATGGATTCGATGGTTGAGCGCCTCGTCACCTGGCTCTTGTCGACGCTCCTGACTTTCGGTTACCCAGGGATCGTCGTGCTGATGGCGATCGAAAGCTCGATCCTGCCACTTCCCTCGGAGCTCGTGATGCCGCCGGCGGGGTACTGGGTCGCCAAGGGGAAGATGAGCCTTCCGGTCGTGCTGCTCTGCGGCACGGCGGGGAGCCTGATCGGGGCGCTGGCGAATTACTGGGTGGCCCAGCTCCTCGGGCGAGCCTTCGTGCGGCGCTTCGGTCGCTACGTCCTGCTGTCGGAACGGTCCATGGAGCGCGCCGAGCGGTATTTCGCGGCCCATGGGGAGATCAGCACACTCGTCGGACGGTTACTGCCAGTGATCCGGCACCTGATATCGATTCCGGCAGGGATCGCGCGCATGCCGCTGTCGCGCTTCGTGACCTATACCGCCATCGGTGCATTTGCGTGGTGCGCCGTCCTGACGGGGATCGGGTACTTTCTTGGGCGCAACGAGGACGTGCTGCGCAACGAGGAGGTACAGCGTTACGTGTCGCGCGTGCTCCTCGTTCTCATCCCGATCGTCGTCGTGGGGGTTGCGACGTACATCGTCGTGCAGCGTCGTCGCAGGGCTTGAGTGAGCGCCGTTCGCTATATCGTGAGCGGGCGGGTGCAGGGGGTGGGATTTCGCTGGTTCGTCATGCGTGAGGCGACGCGGCTCGACCTGGCTGGGTATGTGCAGAATCAGCCGGACGGCTCGGTCGAGGTGGTCGCGCAGGGGTCAGCGGCGGCGCTCGCATCACTCGAGTCGGCGCTGCGCCACGGCCCACCTGCAGCGCGAGTTCAGAGTGTTGACAAATTGGATCTTTCACACCAGATCGGCTTAGCTAAACCTTTTGAGATCATGTAACTGCATCGGGAGTCAATCTCTACGACAATGAACGACATTGAGCGGCTGCAAGGGGCGGTGCGGGATGTCCCCGATTTTCCGAAGCCGGGCATCATTTTCAAAGACATCACTCCGGTGTTGCTCGATCCCGAGCTGTTCCGGATGGCCACCGACGCGATGGCGGCCCCGTTTGCGGGAGCCGGGATAACGCGCGTGGTGGCGGTCGAGTCACGGGGGTTTCTCTTTGGCGCCCCCATCGCACAGCGGCTCGGAGTGGGTCTCGTTCCGGTGCGCAAACCAGGAAAGCTGCCCTCGGCCCGACAGCGAGTGCAGTACGACCTCGAGTACGGCACTGACGCTCTCGAGATGCATGCCGACGCGATCGCCGCGCAGGACCGCGTCCTGATCGTCGACGACGTCCTCGCGACGGGGGGGACGGCGCAAGCGGCCGGGCGGCTGGTCAGGAACCAAGGGGCAGCCGTTGCCGGGTTCAGCTTTCTGATCGAGCTGGGCTTCCTGTCGGGGCGCGAGCGCCTCGATCCACTGCGCGTCGAGGCTCTGATCCGCTACTGAAGACGGCACTTGATTACAGTCTCATAAGTCCGCTAACTTTCACTGCTTACGCCCCTGTAGCTCAGCATGGATAGAGCAGCGGTTTCCTAAACCGTTGGCCGGGCGTTCGAGTCGCCCCAGGGGCACTTGGTGGCGGCCGGAGCATAGTAAACGGGAGCGAGCGAGGATTGTGACGACATCGGTGAGAGCGGGAGACGCGGCGGCGGCAGGCCGCGAAGAGCGCGCCGAGGCACTGTTCGGATGGGTGGCGCGGCACAAGAACGGGGTCACCTGGACCGTGGTGATCGTGCTCGTCGGGATCGGCCTGCTGGGCTGGCGCCAGATCGCGAACCGCCAGGGTGAGCGGGTGGCGAGCCAGCAACTCAATTCCGCCCGCCTGGCCCTCGACAGCAAGAACTATCCGCTCGCCGCGAGCGAGCTGTCCCGTATCTCGGCGAATTACTCAGGCACCCGATCGGCGAACGAGGCAACGATTCTCCTTGCCCAGACGCGTCTCGCCCAGGGGCAGGCGCAGCAGGCGATCGAGGTGCTCAAGGATTACGCGTCGGGCGCGCCGTCCGAGTACAAAGCGCAGGCTTTCGGGCTCCTGGGGGCGGCATACGAGAACATCGGCCACCCGAGGGAGGCCGCCGATGCCTACCAGCAGGCAGCCGACGCCGCGGAAATGCCATTCCTGAAGGGCCAGTTTCTTTCGGATGTGGGTCGCAGCTGGCTGACCGTCGGCGATACGTCGCGCGCCAGGGCCGCCTACCAGGAGATCGTCACCAAGCTGGATTCGACTGCCGTGGCGTTCGAGGCCAAAGTGCGCCTCGGAGAGTTGGGGACCGCCACGAAGTAGTTGGTTGTATTGCGGTTAGTATGACTTCGTATAATAGATGTTATGTTAAGTT
>DATFSB010000396.1:0-2896 GCA_035262825.1 Gemmatimonadales bacterium
TTAGCATTGGTTCTGGCGTCGGCGATGCTGGCGCCGGCCTTCGCTGCTGACCTCAGCATTGCGCCGATCTACAAAGCACCGTCGGCGGCTGCGAGCTGGGCCGGCTCCTACGTGGGCATCGCGGGCGGTGGCGCGTGGGGCAGCGCGCTGCTCCGCAACGACACGACTGGCGCCGACCAAGCACCGCGCCTCAATTCAAGCGGGGGCATCATCGGCCTGACCTCAGGCTTCAATCTCCAGAACGGCAATTGGTTGCTGGGCTTCGAGGGCGACATCTCGGCCACGAACAAGAAGGGGAGCGCGTTCGAATTTCCCCCCAACGCCGCCTTCAGCAACGAGGTCAAGGAACAGTGGCTTTCGACCTTCCGCGGCCGTGTCGGCTACGCGCGGGATAACTGGCTCGTCTACGCCACCGCCGGCGGCGCGCTCGCCAACGTCGCGAACAGCATCATCGCTCCCGTCGGCACCATCTCGGACCAGCAGTGGCATTGGGGCTGGACCGCGGGCGGCGGCGTCGAGGTCAAGCTCAGTCAGGACTGGTCGGCGAAGGTTGAATATCTCTACGTGGGTTTGCAGGACAAATCCTATTTCACCCCGACGCCGAGCCCGGCATTTCCGGGCAACCAGCGTCTGCACCTCGACGACCACATCGTTCGCGTCGGGGTGAACTACAAGCTGCCGTGGAATATCCTGGACAGCTTCTTCAAGCACTGAGTTCGAGGTCGGCCCAAACCGGAACGTGATCCGACGGCTTTTCCCAGCCGCGCACGTGCTTGTCGACTCCGGCGGCGATCAGCCGATCGGCGGCCTGGGGCGACAGCAGCAAATGATCGATGCGGATGCCCTCGTTCTTCTGCCAGGCGCCGGCCTGGTAGTCCCAGAACGTGTACGGACCGGGCCCATCGCTTCCGGCTCGGATCGCGTCCGTCAATCCGAGATGGTAAAGGGCGCGGAATTTCTGCCGCGTGCGTGGCAGGAACAGCGCGTCTGTGACCCAGCGGTCGGGGTGGCGGGCGTCGAGTTCGGTCGGGATGACGTTGAAGTCCCCACCCAGGACGAGCGGCTCCTCCAGCTGCAGCCGCTCGCGTGCGTAGTGAACAAGCCTATCCATCCAGCTGATTTTGTAGGAATATTTATCGGTGTTCGGCGGGTTGCCATTGGGCAGGTAGACCGACGCGACGCGCAGCGCCCCCTGCGCGGTCGACACCACCGCTTCCATAAATCTGGCGTGACTGTCGGCCTCGTCGCCCGGAAGCCGCGCGGTTACGTCCTCGAGGGGAAATTTGGACAGCAGCGCGACGCCGTTGAAGGTCTTCTGCCCGTGCACTGCGACATTGTACCCGAGTGCCTCGAAGGGCTCGCGCGGGAAGGCATCGTCCACGCATTTGGTCTCTTGCAGGCAGACGATGTCGGGCTGCCGCTCGGACAGCCAGGCAGTCAGGTTGTCGACCCTCTGCTTGATGGAATTGACGTTCCAGGTGGCGATGCGCATCGACGGGCGAAGATGGGTGTGGGGCGCTGCGATTTCAACTCGCGTGACGAGGGGGGACGCGGCCTCGGGACATGGGGGTTGTCAGCAAGGTTACGCCGTTTTTACGACGGTTAGGGCCTAGGGATATGATAGAAGGTTCGTCTCGCATAACAAAAAGAATCGTTATGGGCGGGGCACCTGGAAAGAGAGGAGGCCCCGGGTAGGTCGCTGAAGGGCCTGCGCGGCACGGTAATGAAGAAGCGGACGTTGGTGGCGGGGGCGGTGGTGGTACTTGTCGCGGCGGGCGCGATCGTCGTAGCGACGCGCGGCGGCTTATGGTCGGACGGCGCGGTTGCGCAGGCGACGCGCCAAAATGGGCCCCGCGCGATCCCGGTGGAAGTCGTGACCGCGACCAAGAAAGTCGTTCCGGTCCGCCTCGAAGTGCTGGGATCCGTCACCCCGATCGCCAGCGTTACGGTCAAGTCGCGGGTCGACAGCGAGATCACCGGCGTGCACTTTCGCGACGGTGCGCTGGTGCGCGAAGGCGACCTCCTGTTCACGCTCGATAGCCGTACCCTCGAGGCCCAGGTCAGGCAGGTGGAAGGCTTGCTCGCCGGCGCCAAGGCCAATCTCGAGCAGGCGGAGCGCGATGTCGCCCGCTATACCGAGCTGCTCGCCAAGAACGCGACCACGCTGGTCACGCTGCAGAACGCGCGCACGCAAACAAATATCTATCGGGCTTCGGTCGATTCGAATACCGCGCAACTCGAGAACCTCAACGTCCAGCTCAGCTACTGCAACATCCGGGCACCGATTACCGGGCGCGCCAGCATGGCGATGGTCAAGGTCGGCAACTATGTGCGCGCCGGGGACGCCACGCTGGCAACTATCATCCAGACCGCGCCGGTCTATGTGACGTTTTCCCTTCCCCAGGGCTATCTGCCGGATCTGCGCCAAGCGCTCGCCAACGAGAGCGCCACGGTGGAGGCCATCATCCCGGGCGAGCCGCGCCGAGCGAGCGGCCAGGTTACGATGATTGAGAACAGCGTGGACGCGCCGACAGGCACCGTCCCTGTTCGTGCCACCATGCCCAACACCGACGAGTTGCTCTGGCCGGGAACGCTGGTGACGGTGCAATTGACGTTCCGCGAGGAAGCGGCGGTCACGGTGCCGTCGACCGCTATCCAGCTCAGCCAGACCGGGTCTTACGTATTCGTCGTCAAAGGGGAGGTGGCGATCGTCCAGCCGGTCGAAGTCGCGCGCGTCCTCGGCAGCGAATCCATCCTCGCCAGCGGGCTTGAGGGTGGAGAGACGGTCGTCACCAACGGGCAACTCTTGCTGTCCAACGGGACAAAGGTTGCCGTGCGCGCGCCGAAGGTCGGATCATAACCCATGACGCTCTCGGAGACCTGCATCCGCCGTCCG
>DATFSB010000397.1:0-6242 GCA_035262825.1 Gemmatimonadales bacterium
AGCGACAACGTCGCCGGGACGTTCTGCTGCTGCTGCGCCGCTGCCGGTCGGGCGAGCCCCAGGAGCGCGATACTAAGAAGAAAGCGGTTCATGTGGATCCTTGGCTGACGACGGTGACGGTCGACGGCGGGTCGGGGAACCCGTTGGAACCTACCGCGAGACCGTCGCCTATACGGGTACGGTTGTAGTCCGGTTTCGAGTCGAGACACCCCTGTTGCTATGACGGAAACCTAACGGCCCCAATGGTTTCCGGGCAGAGGGTCAGCTGGGGAGGCGTTCGGCGGTGAGTTTTCGCTCGGGGAGCTCGACTTTCATGAGCTTGCCGTCGTGGTCGAGCCAGAGATGGACGTGTCCCGGGGCGCCTCCGGTAATGAGGACATGCCGCAGCGTCGCCTGGTCGCGGTTCAGCGTCGTGGGCTCGGTGCCGAGGTCTTGCACCTGGACGCGGGCCCGCAGCGCAGAGCGGGGGAACACGATGGTGAGACTCTCCGCCGCGGCACGCGCGCGCCACGCGGCGAGCAGCCAGAGGGTGACCATCGAGTCGTCGACAACCAGGAGTGCGCGATCGCCGGGCAGCTCGCGCGCCCGCTCCACCCCGGGGCTGACGGAGCGGAGGGTGAAACGGTTGCGACTCGGCAACCCCGAGATCTGCAGCGGCGCGGGACCGCCGCTGACTTTTAACGCCAGGGCCTGCAGCATCGAGTCGCGACCGATTTCGATCACGGGCTCGAACACGCGGCCCGTCCCGGTCCAGCGGGCGCTGGCTTGCAGCAGCCAGCCGCTGGTGCTGTCGCCGACGCGGCGCTCCAGCAGACGGAACGTCTCGCGCCCGACCTCCTGGGTATCGGCGCGAATCACGAATGTGCCCTGATCGAGCACGCCGCCGGCGGCGGGGGCCTGGAGCAGGAGGACGAGGGCGACGATCATGCGGGGGACTGGGCGGCGGCGGACGCGAGAACTCGCGTGGCGACGCGCTCCCGGATGATCTTATAGATGCGCTCGCCTTTCTCCGCGGTGGCGAGGGTCGGCCGCCCGAGCGAGCCGGGGGACAGCGCCGGCAGCGGCTTCGTGAGTCCGCGGACATGGCGTTTGGGATCGGGCGGCAGGAAGTCACGGGCCACGTCCATGCGGACCAGGCCCGGCGACAGATAGAGAAGCAGCGACGTATCGAGCTCGCCGCCGTGCATCGGCGACTCGGGGTCGAGCAGCTGGTCACTCAGATCGAGGGCGAACACGTCCACCGTGAACACACGCGCGCGGTTGGTGCGCAGGGTGCTGAGCGCTTCCTGGTGCGGATCGTGGCCGTGGGCCGTGAGGATGATGAACTGCTCCACACCGCTTTCTTCCCACGAGCCGAGTAGATCGTTCATCCAGCGATGCAGGGTCTTGCGGCGCACCGTGGCGTTGCCGGGATACGGGCGACGCGTCGACGTGTTGACCCCATATTCGACCGTCGGCGCGCGCAGCACCTGGAACTCCGCCGACAGGTCGTCGGCCAGCCGCTCTACGATGAGGGTATCGCACCCCAGCGGCAGGTGCGGGCCGTGCTGCTCGCACGTACCCACGGGAATCAGGAGACGCGGATCGCGCGCCAGGTGGGCGCGAATTTCTTCGGGGACGAGGAGCTTCAGGTGCAGCGGCCCGCTCATCTGGTGATCGCCGGAGTGGCGGCCGTCACGGCGGCCGCCGAGTGGCTGTTCGAGATCGACCCCGTCTGGGCGTGGATCGGGGCCGCGGGGTGTTTCGTCACCGTGCTGCTCGCCGCGCTGCCGCCGCGCCGGCCGCTCGCGCTCGCCGCGGGGGCGGCCGCGCTCCTCCTCGGACTCGTTCTCATCCTCGGGATGCGCGGCGTGCGGCGCATCGAGTGCTGTTGGCCCGCGCTGCGCGAGGCGCGCGTCACGGCCGCGTCGCGGCAGCTGCAGGGGACGATCGGCGACGCCGAAGCCGAGGCGCGCCGCCTCGATTCCGTCGCCGCTCTCGCGGCCGCGGAACCGATCCCCGCGCTGTTCGCGGCGCTCGAACGGGCGATGGCACAGGGTCCGCAGGATCTGGAGCGAGGAGTCGTCGTCTTCGGGCCCAGCGGGACGCCGCTCGCATGGGCGGGGCGGCATCGCATGGTACCGGTGGCCGACACGGCGGAGCTGCACACGGTCATCACTCCATTTTACGTCACGCTCGAGGCGCGCCGCCAGACGCGCGCCGGTGGAACGGCCGTCGGCACCGTGTTGCTCGATGCGGCGCCGGCGATCGCTGACCGCGGCGGCGCCTTGTCGGTGCTGTTCGCCCGCCGGCACGGTGTGGAGCTGCGCTTCGATGCCCCCGACGTCGCACCGCGCGACACCGATGAATTCGATATCTGTCCCCAGGCCTGCGACAAGAGCGCTCCGTTGCTCGTCGTGCGCCCGCGCCCGCCGTCGCAAGGGGATGCGAAGCTCGCGGCGCTGTCCACCGTCGCCGGTCGCGCCACGGTGTTGATCGCGGCGCTGCTCTTCGCTCTGCTCTTCGCCGCTCCCCCGGGGCGGTGGCGCTGGTTCGTGGCGGCGGGAGCCGCCTGGGCCACGGCGCGCGGGCTGTTCGGTCCCGCCGTCCTCCCCCCGGCGCTGTTTTCTCCGGCCACGTTCTACCGGCCGCTGCTCGGCGAATTCTCCGATTCCGCGGGCTCGCTCCTCGCCATCGGCGGGCTCGCGCTGTTCGCGGCGGGCGCTCTGTGGCGGCGGGGCCTGCCACGTCGCTGGTGGAATGTGGCGCTCGCCGCTGTGTTGCTCTTCTATGCGCCGTATTTCGTCCGCTACCTCGGACGCGGCATCGCGCCGCCGGCCAAGGGCGTGAGCATCGGGCTCTGGTTGTCGTGGGAAACGGCCCTCGCCGTGGCCGGCATGGCGCTGGTGCTGCTCGCGGCGGCGCTGGTGCGTGGTCCCGCCGAGCCGCCGCGGAGCCGCTGGCCGGTCGTCGTGGCCTCCGTCTGGGCTGTGGCCACCGGGCTCGCCGGGCTGTTCCTGTGGCAACCCTCCGGGGCCTGGCCCGAGTGGTACACCTTCCTCTGGTGGCCGGCCTTGGTCGGGGTGATCATACCCGCCCCGCGCCAGTGGGCGCTTCCCGGCATCGCCGTCGTCGCGGGAACCGCGGCCGCCCTCGTCACCTGGGGTGCGGCGGTCGAGGGGCGGCTGGCACTCGCCGAGCGCGACGCGCAGCGGCTCGGCACCGAGCCCGACGCGTCGGCGGTCGCGGCGCTGGAACGTCTCGGCACACAGGTGGCCGAGGACCCGCCGCCGCGCACCGCCGCCGACCTGTACGCGCTGTGGCGCGGCTCCTCGCTCGCCGACGAGGACTATCCCACGACGCTCGCCGTGTGGGGGCCGCGCGGCTACGAGCAGGCCGAGCTGCGACTCGCCACCGTCGACCTCCCGACGCCGCTGCTCGCACAATTCGCGCGCTCCGAGCCAACCACGGGGCTGACCGTCGAGCGGCTCGAGCGCATGTGGGGGGTGCATTACCTCCTCACGACCCCCGTTCCCGGTGACGTCACGCTCACCGTCGGGGTGGGCCCGCGCTCGCGCCTGCTGCCCGAGAGCCGTGTCGCGCGCTTCCTGCGCGGCGAGCCGGCGCTCGAGCCACCCTACGCGGTGACGTTCACGATTCCCGTTTCCGAGCCGCCGCCGCGCACGGTGCGCTGGACCCGCTCCGGCTGGACGGCGCATGGCCATCTCGGCGTCCTGCTGCCGATCGGTGCCGCGCTCGTCCACCTCACCGTCGAGCTGCGCGGTCCCTGGCCGCTGTTCGTGCGGGCGATGCTCGTCGTCTTGTATGACGTCCTGCTCCTGGTCGTGGCGTGGGGCATCGGGCGCATCGTGGCAGAGGGCTGGCGCCCCACGTGGCCGATCCCGCGCGGCGCCCTGACGAGCTACCGCGGCCGGCTGACGATCGTGCTCGCGGCGTTTTTCGTCACCCCGCTGATCGCGTTCTCGCTGTGGAGCTTTGCGCGGTTGGGCGACTCGACGCGCGCCTCCGGCGACCTCTTGATTCATCAGACGCTGCGCGACGCGGCGGCGAGCGCCACCGCGAACCGCGCGTCCGCGGCCGACCTCGGCCAGGCGATGGACGCCGACCTGTGGTCCTACCAGGGCGGCAAGCTCGCCGAGACGAGCGCGCCGGTACTCGCCGAGCTGGGACTCGTCGATCCGTTGCTCGCGCCTCCGGTGTACCGCCGGCTCGCGCTGGAAGACGAGCTCGAGATGACGGTCAACGCACAGACCGCCGGGCGGCCGACGCGCATCGGCTATCGCGTGATCGGCGGGGAAGGACCGCAGCAGGTCGTGTTCGCCGCGCCGCAGCTCACCGACGACGAGACGCTGCGCCGTCAGCAGGAGGACCTGGCGCTGGTCCTGATACTGGCCACCATCGCCGGCTGCATCGCGGCGATCGGGCTCGCCGGTCTCGCCGCGCGGACGATGGCGCGTCCGGTGGCGGTATTGCGGGAAGCCGCTCTCGCCGTGGGCCGCGGCGATGCTCCGCCGCCGTTCCCGCTCGACGCGCCGCGCGAGTTTACGCCGGTGCTGAGCGCCTTCGATCGCATGGCGCACGACGTCCGCAAGAGCGCCGCGGCGCTCGAGGAGGCGCGCCAGCGCACCGCGCAGGTGCTCGGCAACGTCGCCACCGCCGTGGTCGCGGTCGACGCCGGCCTCTCGGTGACGCTCGCCAATCCGCGCGCCGCCGAGCTGCTCGGCGCCGAGCTCGAGGCCAGGGCGAGCCTCGCGTCCGACACACCTCCCGCGTGGGCGCCGGTGTGGAAGGCGGTGCGCGAGTTTCTCGAGGCTCCGCCCGCGGGCGGCGGCATCGCCGACCGCGAGTTCACGATCGGCGGCCGCGACATTCGCGTGCAAATCGCGCCGCTCGGGTCTGCGCGCGAAGGCTGCGTCGTCGCCCTCGACGACACCACGGCGCTGGCGCGCGCCGCCCGCATCCTCGCCTGGGGCGAGATGGCGCGCCAGGTGGCCCACGAGATCAAGAACCCGCTGACGCCGATCCGCCTCGGCATCCAGCACCTCGAGCGCGTCTATGGCGCGCGCGGGCCGGATTTTCAGGAAACGCTGCGCGATACCGCCGAGCGCATCACGACGGAGATCGACCGCCTCGACGCGATCGCGCGCGCCTTCTCCCGCTTCGGCGCGCCGGGGGCGCAGCAGGCGGCGCTCGAGGCGATCGACCTGCACACGGTGGCCCGCGAGGTGGTGCAGCTCTATGCGCTGGGCGACGCGGCGGCCACGGCGCGGGTCGTGCTCGACGGCACATCCGGAGCCCTGGTCCACGCGCGCAAAGACGAGGTCAAGGAAGTGCTCGTGAACCTGGTGGAGAACTCCCGCAACGCCGGGGCGAAGCAGATCGTGGTCCGGGTGGAGGACGGCGGGCAGCTCCTGGCGGTGCAGGACGACGGGCGGGGGATTCCGGCGGAGGCGCTGGGGCGGGTGTTCGAGCCGACCTTTTCGACCACCTCCTCGGGGTCGGGGCTGGGGCTGGCGATCGCCCGGCGGCTGGTGGAGAGCTGGGGGGGCTCGATTACCCTGACCAGCACTCCGGGGGAGGGGACGACGGTGCGTTTAGCCTTGAAAAGGGCCCCGCGGTCTGGTGCGACGTGACCCGACTCACAACATTGTACGCCGTTCTGTGCCACCATTTACCCGTTCCCCCACGAGGTGCCTTGTGCGGCGTACGGCGGTCATCGGCTGGTCGCTGGTGGGTCTACTTGCGTGGACCGCCCCGGCACACGCCCAACTGTCGTTCGATGCCCGCCGCACCGGCATGGCGGGGGTCAGCCTCAGTCGCGACGGTGCCCTGAGCCGGTACAACCCGGCGTATCACTCGGTGCCGCAGCGCGCCGGACGGTCCGCCAAGTTCACCATTCCCATTCCGCTGGGACTGTTCCAGGCGCTGAAGGACAGTGCCGCCTTCGACGTCCACAAGTCGTACTTCAATGCCATCGCGCTGGCGGACTACATCCTGCATCCGCCGCTGTACTACGAGATCAAGAAGGTCCCCGAGCCGACGAACAACGTCGAGTTCACGATCGGCAAGGATTCGCTCGTCGTGGACCTGGGCGCGTCGTCGCAGCTCGTCCCCACCGACCGGTTCAGCTTCGGCGGGTCGAGCCGGCTGATGGACATCGGTCCCACGATCAAGGGCTTCCACGTCGGTGTGCTGCTGTGGGAGGACCACGAGCTCGGCTTCCAGCTCGGCGACACGCTGCT
>DATFSB010000398.1:0-11456 GCA_035262825.1 Gemmatimonadales bacterium
CGCTTGCGGTGCAGCCCCGACTCGATCACCTGGCGCAGCCAGACGCGCTGCTCGTGGCTGCCGATGTGCTCGACTTCGTACGCGATCGTGCCGCAGTAGATCTCGTGCAGGTTGGGGTAGGCTTCCGCCAGTGTCTTCCCCGGGACGTAGCAGCGCAGCACTTCGGTCGGGATGCGGGCCATCACCTCGTGAGTGAGGCCGAGGGGTCCAGGATCGAGTGCGGGATCGCCGGGAGGCTCGCTCCCCAACGGATCGAGCCGGGCGGCCATGTGCCCGAAGTGCCGGTGGGCCTTCACCAGGGCCATCGCCGCGGCGACGTTTTTCAGATCGTCGACAGAGGTCGGCGCGGCGGGGACGGCGGCGCGTGGTGCAGGAGCGGCCGTGGAAGGGCTGACACCTGACGGCTGAGAGCCGGGAGCTTTCTCGCCGAGGCTTTCGGCGACCGCGTCGAAGAAGCCATCCGTCCCCTGCAGCAACGCATCGAGCCGTCGGAGAAACATCCCCGACTCCGCGCCCTGAATGACGCGGTGGTCGTAGGTGCTCGTGATCGTCATGATCTGCACGCCTGCCACGTCGCGTATCGCGCCGGTCGCGATGATCGAGCCCTGGCCCTTCATGAGTCGCGGTACCGACGCGACGGTCCCGATCGTTCCCGGGTTCGTCAGCGTGATCGTGGCGCCTGCGAAATCGTCGGGGAGCAGCCGGTTGGTGCGCGCCTTCTCGACCAGCGTCTCGTACGCCGTATGGAACGCGGCGAAGTCCATCGCCTCGGCATGCTTGATGACGGGAACCACGAGCGCGCGACTGCCGTCCTTGCGCTCCACGTCCACGGCGAGACCGAGGTGAATGCCGTCGGGATCGAAGCGATGCGGCTTGCCGTCCACTTCGTGGAAAGCGCGCCCCATCACCGGGAATTGCTTGACGGCTTGAACGATCCCCCACCCGATGAGGTGGGTGAACGAAACTTTCAGGTTGCGTGGCGCGAGTGCGGCGTTGAGCGCCTGGCGGCGGGTCGCGAGCGTGGCCACCGCGACGTCCCGGAACGACGTCGCCGTGGGGACGCCGAGCGAATCGGTCATGTTCTGTACCAGCCGGGCGGCGGGGCCAGTGATCGCCGTCATTCCCTGGGCCGGCATGGCGCCGGGAGCTGCAGCCGGCGGAGCGACCGGTGTCGCGGACGCGAGCACTTCGGCTCGATCGGTCTTGATGATCGGCAGCTCGGCCAGTTTTCCGTTGTCGAAGAGGGCGCGCCAGTCGTCCGAGACGGAGGCGGGGTCGCGCAGGTATTGCTCGTACATCACCTGCACGAACGCGGCGTTATTGGTGCCGAAGACGAATTCGCTCACATACAGGAATCTAAGCACGCCGTCAGCCATCAGCCATCAGCGTGTCGTCTTGGTTCCGTGGGCTGAAGCCCCGGCTCGGCGAGTTCGGCGGTCCTGAAGGACTGCGTGGATTGGCGCCCTTGAAGGCGCGTGTTCTGGCCGAGCCGCCCCTTCAGGGGACGGTCAAACAGCCGGGACGTGATTCTTGATGAAGTGCAGGCGACGAGCAGGTGCCGGCGCGGATCGCGTGAATGCCGTGGCGGATTCACGGTGGACTAAAGGTGCGATGAATCCCCACTGCGGCGCGACCAAAGGTTGCAGCGCTGCGGCCACAGCGGTCAGGTACGCTGTTGTGAAGGTGCTCCACTGGCGGCCGGTAGTCGCAGCGGCATATTCAGCGGGACTCGTGCCCAAGCGCGCACCAGCCATCCACCCCCGTCACGCTCGAGTTCGGCCCCCGTCGCCCGACCGCGGCGCGGCCTTGATGCGTCTCAGCACGGCGATCGCCGTGGCCGAGACCGAGGCCGAGATCTGCCGTGCCGCCGCGGCGGGCCTGCGCGACGAAGCGCTCGGCTACGACTTCGTCGCCCTGCTGCTCGTCGATCCCGCCACCGGCGACCGGGTCCTGGAGGCAAGTGCGGGCTGGGAACAGGCCCCGACGGGACTGCGGGTTCGTCCCGGTCAGGGCCTGTCCGAGCTGCCGCTCCTCGATGGTCGCCTCCATTACACACCCGAAGTCACCCACGACACCCGCTACCTCCCGACCCGCAACGAAGGGTCCGAGGTGGACGTGCCGGTGATGATCAACCGGCAGCTCGTGGGCGTGCTGGTGGTGGAGAGCAATCACCCACACGCCTTCGACGAGAACGACTTCGAGATCCTGACGGCGGCGGCGAACCAGGCCGGCATCGCCATCGGCCGCGCCCGGCTGCTCTCCGCTGAGCGGCAGCGCGCCGACGAGCAGGAGGCGCTGCGCGCGACGATGGCCGACCTCTCGGCACAGCTCGAGCTGTCGAAGCTCCTCCAGGCGGTGCTGGAGCGGGCGGTGAGCCTGCTGCGCGTCAGTCACGGCGAGCTGGCGATCTACGACACCGCTGCTCGCGAGCTCGAGGTGGTCGCGAGCCACAACATCGGCAAGCGCGACACGACCGGCACGCGCATGGCGCTGGGGGAAGGCGCGATGGGCTGTGCGGCGCGGGACGGCAAGCCGCTGCTCATCGACAACTACCTGGAGTGGATGGGCCGCTCCCCGCAGTACGCCCAGGTCGACTTCCACGCCGTCATGGTCGCGCCGCTCCTGATGGGAGGCCATCTGGTCGGGGCGATCGCATTCATGGACCGCGACCCCGAGCGGCGCTTCGGAGCCGACGACCTGCGTCTGCTCAACCTGTTCGCGCCGCAGGCCGCGATCGCGATCGAGAACGCCCGCCTCTTCACGGCGGCACAGGAGCAGCGCCAGTACTTCGCCGAGCTGGTTTCGAACTCGCCGGTGGCGATCGTGACGCTCGACGTGCATCACAACGTCGTGTCCGCCAACCCGGCCTTCGAAAAGCTGTACGGCTATCGCGAGGCGGAGGTCGTCGGCAAGGACCTGGATCAGTTCATCACGACGGAAACGATGCGCATTGAAGCCGCGTCCTACACCGAGCAGGCGCTGGCCAGTCGTCCTGTCCAGGTCATCAGCCAGCGCCGTCGCAAGGACGGCAGCATGGTGGACGTGGAAGTGCTGGGCGTCCCCGTCGTCGTTGGAGGACGGCGCGTCGGCCTCATGGCCCTGTACCACGACATCAGCGAGCTGCTGCGCGCGCGGCGGGAGGCCGAGGCCGCGAACAGCGCCAAGAGCCAGTTCCTCGCCAGCATGAGCCACGAGCTGCGCACCCCGTTGAATGCGATCATCGGCTACAGCGAAATGCTTCAGGAAGATGCGGAAGAGAAGGGCGAGACAGGCGCCGTTCCCGACCTCCAGAAGATCCACGCGGCCGGCAAGCATCTCCTCACGCTGATCAATGATGTGCTCGACCTCTCCAAGATCGAAGCGGGGAAGATGCAGCTGCACCTCGAGACGTTCGCCGTGGCCCCAGTGGTGGAGCAGGTGGCGACGACGGTCCAGCCGCTGGTGGAACGCAACGCAAACCGGCTCGAAGTATCGTGCGCGCCCGCGATCGGGGAGATGCGCTCCGACACCACCCGCCTGCGCCAGGTCCTGCTCAACCTCCTCTCCAATGCGTGCAAGTTCACCGATCACGGCCGCATCACCCTCGCCGTGGAACGATCCGGCGACGCGCTCATCTTCCAGGTGCGGGATTCCGGGATCGGCATGACGCCGGAGCAGCTCGACAGGCTGTTTCAGGCGTTCTCGCAGGCCGAGGCGTCGACCGCCGCAAAGTACGGCGGGACGGGACTGGGGCTCGCCATCACGCGGCGGCTGTGCCAGCTCATGGGTGGCGACATCACGGTCGAGAGCGAGGCCGGTGTTGGCTCTACGTTCACGGTCCGGCTTCCCGTAGCGGGACCGGAAGAGCAGGTCGCGCCCGCCGTACGCGAGTCGCCCGACCCCGCCGAAGCCGGCACGGTGCTCGTCATCGATGACGATGCGGCGGCGCGCGATCTGGTGATGCGCTGCCTCGAGAAGCACGGCCTCCGCGCCATCGGGGCGGCCGACGGGGCGAGCGGACTGCGCCTCGCCCGCGAGCGCCGCCCCGACGCGATCACCCTCGACATCGTCATGCCGGGACTGGATGGGTGGGCGGTACTCTCGACACTGAAGGCGGACGCGGCCACCGCCGAGATCCCGGTGATCATGCTCTCGATGATCGACGAGCAGCATCTCGGGTTCGAGCTGGGCGCGGCCGACTACCTCACCAAGCCCGTGGAGCGGGATCAGCTGATCCGGGTGTTGCGCGAGCGAGTGGCCGCGAAGCGGGCGGGGGGTCTGGATTCGCTGGCAAACGCGGTGCGGGAGCTTGTGTCGTGAAGCCCGCGCGGCGCACCACCGTGAAGCGCCCCGTCACACGGCGACACGACGACGACGTCGCGCGCCGCCAGGCGGCACTGCTCCGGCTCACCGCCGGGATCGCGGCCGCGACAGACGAAGCCGACGTGTATCGCTCGCTGGTCGAAGGCCTCCACGATGAGGCGCTGGGCTACAATTTTCTCGGCGTCTTCCTGCTCGAGCCGGAGACGGGGGACCGCGTGCTGCAGGCCTCCGTCGGCTGGCCGGACGCGCCGCACCGGTTCCGCGTCCATCCCGGCCAGGGTCTCAGCGAGCGCGTGCTCGAAGACGGCCGGCTGCACTACACCCCCGACGTGACGCGCGCGGTGGGCTACCTGCCGAGTCCCGCGCGCGGGTCGGAGGTCGACGTGCCGCTGCGCGTCGACGGCCGCATGATCGGCGTGCTGGTGGTGGAGAGCGGCGAGAAAAACGCGTTCGGCGCGGAGGATTTCGAGATCCTCACCGCCGCCGCGAACCAGGCGAGCATCGCGATCGGCCGCGCGCGGCTGCTCGAGGAAGAGCGCCGCCGCGTCGACGAGCACCGCGCGCTGCTCGACACGATGTCGGACCTCTCGTCCGATCTCGAGCTGCCGCGCGTGCTGCAGGCGGTGTTGAACCGCGCCGTCACGCTGCTGGGGGTGACGGGCGGCGAAGTGGCGATTTACGAGGAGCAGACCCGGCAGCTGGTGATCGCCGCGAGCCAGAATATCGGCAAGGACTCGACCGGGACCCGGCTGGCGCTGCACGAGGGCGCGATGGGCCATGTTGCCGTCACGCGCGAAGCGATCATCATCCCGTCCTACACGGAGTGGCTGGGCCGTTCGACGAAGTACGCCGACGTCACCGTCCACTCGGTCATGGCGTCGCCGCTGTTGATCGGGCGTCGCCTGGTCGGCGCGATCGCAACGATCCATTCTGATCCGAACCGCGTGTTCGGTCCCGACGACCTGCGGTTGCTCACGATGTTCGCGCCGCAGGCGGCGATCGCGATCGAGAACGCGCGCCTCTACGCCGCCGCGCAGCGCCAGAAGCAGTACTTCGAGGAGCTGGTGCGCAACAGCCCGGTGGCGATCGTCACCCTCGACCGCGGCCTCGACATCGTCTCCTGCAATCCCGCGTTCGAGATGCTGTTCGGGTACGCCTCGGCGGAGTCGGTGGGCAAAAACCTGGACGATCTCGTGGCGACCGAGGTCACGCGCTCGGAGGCCGAGCAATACTCCCAGGCCGCACTCACGCAGCCGATCCACGGGATTGGGCGGCGGCGGCGCAAGGACGGCACGCTGGTCGACGTCGAGATCCTGGCCGTGCCGGTGATCGTTGACGGCGAGCGCGTCGCGCTGATGGCACTGTACCACGACATCACGGAGCTCCTGGCCGCGCGCCGCGAGGCCGAGGACGCAAGCAAGGCCAAGAGCCAGTTCCTCGCCAGTATGAGTCACGAGCTGCGCACTCCACTCAACGCGATCATCGGCTACTCCGAAATGGTACAGGAGGAAGCCGAAGAGCTCGGGGCGTCGGGGCTCGCCACCGACGTGACGCGGATTCGCACGGCGGGGCGGCACCTCCTGGCGCTGATCAACGACATCCTCGATCTGTCGAAGATCGAGGCCGGGAAGATGGAGCTGCATCGCGAGACGTTCGACCTCGCCGCCCTCGTGGACGAGATTCTCGCGACCGCGCAGCCCCTGATCGAGAAGAACGCCAACCGGCTCGAGCTGCAATGCCCCCCCGGTATCGGCACGATGCACGCCGACCTCACGAAGGTGCGGCAGATGGTGCTCAACCTGTTGTCGAATGCCGCCAAGTTCACCGACCACGGCACCATCACCCTGATCGTCGAACGCGAGCCGGGGGCCGGCGGGGACGCCTTCATGCTGCGGGTGCGCGATTCCGGGATCGGCATGACGCCGGCGCAGATGGACCGGCTGTTCGAGGCGTTCTCCCAGGCGGATGCGGCGACCGCCGCCAAGTACGGCGGCACGGGACTCGGGCTCACGATCACGAAGCACTTCGCCCAGATGATGGGAGGCGATGTGACGGTGGAGAGCCGCCCCGGCGTCGGGTCCACGTTCACGATCCGGCTGCCGGCATGAGCAACCTGTTGCGCTCCGCGCTGCTCGGCCTGAGCAACCGCATCGCCGAGTCCCAGAACGAGGACGACGTCTGCCGCAGCGTAGTCGAGAGCCTGCGGCACGAAGCCTTCGGCTTCGAGGGCGTCGGGCTGTACCTCATCGGGGCGGCGGGCGGCACGCTCGAGCCGGCGCTGCGCGCGCAGGCGGGGACGTTCGCGACGCCCGCCACCGGCCGCTCGGAGCTGCGCTTGCCGCTGCGCATCGACCAGAGCGCGATCGGCGAGCTGGCGGTGCAGCGCGCCGCCGGACAGGCGTTCGAGCAGGGCGACCTGGAGATTCTCGCCGCCGCGGCCAATCAGGCCGGGATCGCCATCGGCCGCACGCGCCTGATCGCCGCCGAGCGCAATCGCCTCGCCGAGCAGCGGGCGCTGCTCGACACCCTGGCCGATCTCTCCGGCAAGCTGGAGCTCGACAAGCTGCTGCAGGCGGTGCTCGAGCGGGCGGTCACGCTGCTCGACGTCTCGGGCGGCGAGCTCGCGATTTTCGACGAGCGGACGCAGCAGCTGGTGATCGTGGCGAGCCAGAACATGGGGACGAACGCGGTCGGCACGCGCATGGCGCTCGGCGAAGGGGCCATGGGCCAGGTGGCGCGCACCCACGAGCCGCTGATCATTCCGCGCTACCAGCAGTGGGAGAGCCGCTCCTCGCAATACCAGCGCAGCTCGATCCAGACGGTGATGGCGGCCCCGCTGCTCATCGGTTCCCGGCTGGTCGGGGCGATCGCGAGCATCCACTCCGATCCGTCCCGCACCTTCGGCGAGCGCGATCTGCGGTTGCTCAACCTGTTCGCCGCCCAGGCCGCGATCGCGATCGAGAACGCCCGCCTCTTCACCGTCGAGCGCGAGCGCGCCCAGGAGCAGGAGGCGGTGCTCGACACGATGCAGGACCTCTCGGGAGAGCTGGAGCTCTCGAAGGTGCTGCAGCGCGTGCTGCAGCGGGCCGTGGAGCTGCTCGGGGTGACGGGCGGCGAGCTTGCGACCTACGACGAGTCAAAGAACGACCTGGTGATCATGGCGAGCTACCGGCTCGAGACCAACGCCGTCGGCACCCGCATGGCGCTGGGTGAGGGCGCGATGGGGACCGTGGCGCGCACGCACGAGCCGCTCATCATCCCGCGCTACCAGGAGTGGGAGGGACATTCCGGCAAGTACGAGCAGAGCACGATCCAGTCGGTGATGGCGGGTCCGCTGCTGATCGGGAATCGCCTCGTCGGCGCGATCGCCAGCGTGCACGCCGATCCGACCCGGGAATTCGCGGAATCGGATCTGCGGCGCCTGATGATGTTCGCGCCGCAGGCGGCGATCGCCATCGAAAACGCCCGTCTCTACTCGGCGCAGCAGCAGCAGTTCGAAGTCCTCGTCCGCTCGAACCCCGTCGCCATCGTCAACATCGATCCCGATAATCGGATCCGCTCCTGCAATCCCGCCTTCGAAACGCTGTTCGGGTACACAGAAGCGGAAGTGAAAGGAAAGAACCTCGACGCCCTGGTGACGACCGAAGGGACGCTGGCGGAAGCGCAGGCATACACCAACCAGGCGCTCCAGCAGGGCCGGGCGACGTCCGGCACGGCGCGGCGGCGTCGCAAGGACGGCACCGTCATCGATGTCGAGGTGCTGACGATCCCGGTGACCGTCGGCGGCGAGCAGGTCGGCGTGATGGCGTTGTACCACGACATCACGGAGCTCTTGTCGGCGCGGCGCGAGGCCGAAGCGGCCAACGAAACGAAGAGCCGCTTCCTCGCCAGCACCAGCCACGAGCTGCGCACGCCGCTCAACGCCATCATCGGGTACAGCGAGATGCTGCAGGAACAGGCGGCGGACGACGGGCAGGCGGACTATGCCGCCGATCTCGGAAAGATCCACTCGGCGGGCCAGCACCTGCTCGCGGTGATCAACGACATCCTCGACCTCTCGAAGATCGAAGCGGGCAAGATGGAGCTGTACCTCGAGACGGTCGCGGTGCGGCCGCTGGTCGACGACGTGGTGACGACAGTGCGCCCGTTGATCGCCAAGCACGGCAACCGCTTCGAGCTCGACGCCGCGGACGATCTCGGGTCGATCCGCGCGGACGCCACGCGGGTACGCCAGGTGCTGCTGAATCTCCTCTCCAATGCCTCGAAGTTCACTGCCGATGGGGTGATCGCGCTGGCGGTGGGGAGGGACGACGGACAGCTGACGTTCCGCGTACGCGACACGGGCATCGGGATGACCGAGGAGCAGATCGGCCGGCTGTTCCAGGCGTTCGCGCAGGCTGAGGCGTCGACGGCGAGTAAGTACGGCGGCACGGGCCTGGGGCTGGCGATCAGCCGCCGCTTGTGCCAGATGATGGGCGGCGATATCGCCGTCGCGAGCGAGCCCGGGAAGGGGTCGACGTTCACCGTGCGGCTGCCGCTCGCCGGCGCTGTCGCGGAGCAGCGCAGCTGGCTGCCCGACGGCGGCCGCGCCGCGCGCGGCACGGTGCTCGTGGTGGACGACGATCCCGGCGTGCGCAACCTGCTGGGCCGCTTCCTCAGCCGCGAGGGATTCCGCGTCGAGACCGCGCCCGACGGGGAGACGGGACTGCACATGGCGCGTGAGCTGAATCCGACGATCATTACGCTCGACGTCGTGATGCCGGGAATGGACGGCTGGACGGTGTTGACGAGCCTCAAGGGAGATCCCCGGCTCGCGGGGATTCCGGTCGTCATCCTGAGCGTCGTCGACGAAAAACCGATGGGGTTTGCGCTCGGCGTCTCCGAGTACCTCACGAAGCCGATCGATCGCAAGGGACTGACGGCGGTGCTCGCCAAGTACGTCCCCACGAGCGCCGCTCGCTCGGTGCTCGTGGTCGAGGACGATGCGGCGACCCGGGAAACGCTGCGGCGCACGCTGGAGCAGCAGGGGTGGCAGGTGGACGAGGCAGTCAACGGCCGGATCGCGCTGCAGCGCGTCGCCCAACGGGTGCCGGCGCTCGTGCTGCTCGACCTCGTGATGCCGGAGATGGACGGATTCGAGTTCCTCGAGGGATTGCGCCGGCGGGCGGTGCCGCCCGTGCCGGTGGTGGTGATCACGGCGAAGGATCTGACCGATGAGGACCGTCGCCGCCTGAACGGCGGCGTCGCGCGGGTGGTGGAAAAGTCGCGCGGCGGACCGGAGGCGGTGCTCGCCGAAGTTCAGGAGCTGATCGGGGGGAACCGCTGATGGCGCGCATCCTGCTCGTCGAAGACAACGAAATGAACCGCGACATGCTGTCGCGGCGCCTGCAGCGCAAGGGCTTCGAAGTGGCGATGGCGGTCGACGGCCGCCAGGGCGTGGAGATGGCGCGGGCGGGCGGCTACGATCTCATCCTCATGGACATGAGCCTTCCCGAAATCGACGGCTGGGAAGCGACACGGCAGCTGCGGGCCGCCCCCGAGACGAAAGTCGTACCGATCATCGGACTCACGGCACACGCCATGGCCGGTGATCGCGAGAAGGCGCTGGAGGCGGGCTGCAACGACTACGACACGAAGCCGGTGGAGTTGCCGCGGCTGCTCGGCAAGATCGAAGCCCTGCTGGGCGGGCCGAAGTGAGCACGACGCTGTCCGGCAGCACGCTGACCGTCGAAGCGCAGGCCCAGCTGCGGCACGATCTACGCACGCCGCTCAATCACATCATCGGCTACACCGAGATGCTGCTCGAGGACGCCACCGGTGACGCCCTCGCCGAGCGCCGCGCGCGTCTGGAGCTGGCATTGTCCGCGGCGCGGCACGCCCTCGAGCTGATCAACGGCGCTCTCGGTTCCGCGCGACGCATCGTCCCCGGGGATGTGGCGCAGCTGTTCGACGCGCTGCAAGAGCCTCGTGCCAGGATCGTCGCCGCGATTGCAGGGCTCGAGCTCCCGGAAGCGGATGGCGACGGCTCGTTCAATGCCGATCTGCGGAAGATCCTGTCGGCCGCCGACCGTCTGGCTCCCGAGCCCGCTCCGCCGGCCGCCGCAACACCCGAGCCGGCGGCGGCCTCCCCGGCTCCGGCCGCCGTCGCCGCGCCCGCGCAGGCGCGCATTCTCATCGTGGACGACGGCGCGGAGAACCGCGACGTGCTGCGCCGCCGCCTCGAGCGCGAGGGGCACGCCGTCGAGGCCGCTGAAAACGGCCGCCGCGCGCTGGAGCTGGTGGCGGAGCGGCCCTACGATCTCGTGCTGCTCGATGTGCTGATGCCGGAGCTCGACGGCTATGCGGTGCTCGACGCGCTCAAGGGGTCGCCCACAACGCGGGACATTCCGGTCATCATGATCTCGGCGCTGGACGAGCTCGAAGGGATCGTGCGCTGCATCGAGCGGGGAGCGGAGGATTATCTCCACAAGCCGTTCGATCCGGTGCTGCTCCGGGCGCGGATCAATGCGTCGCTCGAGAAGAAGCGGATGCGCGACCAGGAAGTCGAGTACCTGCGCGAGGTCAACCGCGTCATCGCGGCGGCGGCGGCGGTGGAAGGGGGCCGCTATCGTCCCGGCAGCCTGGCGGAGGTAACGCGGCGGGACGACGAGCTGGGGCATCTGGCGCGGGTGTTCGACAACATGGCGCAGCAGATCAAGGCGCGCGAAGAGCGGCTGCGCGACCGCGTGCGCGATCTGCGGCAGGAAATCGAGTGGGCGCGGCGCGATTCCCGCGAGGCGGAAAGCTCGGTCGACGGCGGCAACCTGCGCAGCGGCGAGACGTTCGCGCAGCGCTACGAGATCATCGCGGTGCTGGGACGCGGCGGCATGGGGACCGTCTACCGCGCCAAGGACCTCGAGCTGGAAGAGGAGATCGCGGTCAAGACGCTGCGGCCCGAGTTCGTCGCCGACAAGACGCTGCTGGCGCGGTTCAAGGACGAGATTCGCCTGGCACGGCGCCTCACCGACGCGAACATCGTCCGCACGCACGATTTCGGCGAGTGGTCGGGGGTGTGTTTCCTGACGATGGAATGCGTCCAGGGGATCACGGTGCGCGAGCTGATCGACACCCGCGGCCGCCTCGGCGTCTCGGCGACACTCGCGATCGCGGCGCAG
>DATFSB010000399.1:0-4375 GCA_035262825.1 Gemmatimonadales bacterium
TGGTCACGAGATTCAGGATCGCGGCCGACTCCGTGCCGTAGCTGTCGACGAGGTGCCGCGCGGTAACCGGTGACAGCTCCTTCATGCGCACCGACTGCATCATGACGTCGAGCGCCGCGATCTCGCCGCCGGGGAGCGGCAAGGTCTCGGTGGCGACGCGCGGCGGCGGCTGCCGGCCGTCGATCTGGCGCAGCCGCTGCACCACGAGATCGACGACGTCCCGCCCCATCACCCGGTACGTCGTGAGCTTGCCGCCGGCGATCGTGATCAGCCCGCTCGGGCTCTCGACGATGCGATGCTCGCGTGACATCCGTCCCGCGGGGACGTCACGCTCGGCGGCGAGCAAGGGACGCAGGCCCGCCCATGTGGCGATCACGTCGCTGGGGGAGAGACGCGCGCGGGGGAAGACAGCGTTGGCGGAGCGCAGCAGGTAGATGACGTCGTCCCCCGTCGCTCGTACGGCTTCCGGCTCGACGTTCTCTTCGGTTTCGGTGGTGCCGATGTAGGCGAGATCGTTCCAGGGCAGCACGAACATCACCCGCCCGTCGATCGGCGACGCGATGGTGACGGCATCGTGCAGCCCCAGGCGGTCGCGCCTGACGATGGCGTGGGCGCCCTTCGAGGCCCGGATCAGCGGCGCTACGTTGGGGGCGTCGAGGTGCCGGATGCGGTCGACCCAGGGACCGGTCGCGTTGACGACGGTCAGCGCGCGGACCAGGCGCTCTTCACCCGAGAGTGCGTCCTTGATGACCGCCCCGACGATCCGTCCCTCCGCCCGCACGAAGCTCGTGACCGCGGCGTAGTTGGCGACCAGCGCGCCCAGCATGCTGGCGCCGCGCATCGTGCCAAGCACGAGGCGGACGTCGTCGGTCTGCGCGTCCCAGTACAGGGCTGCGCCGCGCAGATCGCGGTCCCGCAGCCCGGGCTCGGCGTCGAGCGCGCGCTTGGGGGAGAGCCAGCGATGCAGGTGGGTGTTGCGGAAGCCGGAGAGCAGGTCGTACAGCCACATCCCCGCGCGCAGCTTCATCGGTGAGACGCGGCCGCCGCGGTAGAGCGGGAAGAGAAACCGGGTCGGTCGGACGAGATGGGGGGCCGTGCGGAGCAGCACGCGCCGCTCGCGGCTGGCTTCGAGCACCAGTCCCAGCTCGAGATGCTCGAGGTAGCGCAAGCCGCCGTGGATCAGACGCGAGCTGCGCGAGCTCGTGCCGGAGCCGAAATCGTTCGCGTCCACCACCGCGGTGCGCAGCCCCCGAGCCGCAGCGTCGCGCGCAATACCGGCGCCCGTGATCCCTCCGCCGATGACGAGGAGGTCCACGGGCTGCGTCTGCATCGATTCCAGCGCAGCGCTGCGCGAACGGTTTGAGAACGGGGCTTCGCCCGCCAACTCCCCTCCGAGCCTCGACGGACGACCCGTCGGTGCGTGTTCCGGGTCACGGTCGCGTTTGCGGCCGCCACCCTGAGGGGTGGGCCGAAAATGTAATCCCAACGCGTCGCCGCCGCGCCGATTCCCCACCCCTGCCGGAAAGTTGTAGGTTTCCCGCGCGGGAAATCCGGAGGCCAGGGAACGCATGTCGAATCCCACGGGCCGGCGCGTGGCCATCGTGGCGGGGTGCCGGACGCCGTTTTGCAAGGCAGGGACGGACTTGAAGTACGTCCGCGCCGTCGATCTCGCGCGCCACGCCGCGCGCGAACTGATCGAGCGCACCAACCTCAACCCCCGCGCCGTCAACGAAATCATCTTCGGACAGGTCGTCGCCTCACCCCTCGTCCCCAACGTGGCGCGCGAGGTCAGCCTGTTGCCGCAGTTTCCCAAGGAGATCCCGGCGTACACGGTGAACCGGGCGTGCGCGTCGTCCAACCAGGCCGTTACGGCGGCGCACGATCAGATCGCCTTCGGGCACGCCGACATCGTGCTCGCGGGCGGCGTGGAATCGCTCTCCGACGTCCCGATTCTCGTCTCGCGCCGCCTCGCCGACATCCTCGTCACCGCCAGCAAAGCCAAGACGCTGGGCGCGCGCATCGCCACCTTCGCCCGCGTTCGGCCGCGCGACTTCATCCCCGTCTCACCCGCCATCGCCGAGCCGTCGACCGGTGAGTCGATGGGCCAGTCGGCCGAGAAGATGGCGAAGCAGAACCACATCGCGCGCGAGGCGCAGGACAAGTGGGCGCTGCGCAGCCATCAGCTCGCCGCCTCGGGGACGGCGGACGGCCGGTTGACCGCGGAGATCGCTCCCTGGCTGCCCGAGCGTCCCGGCGGAGCGGTCGTGGCTGCGGACAACGGTATTCGCAGCGACACGTCGCTCGAGCAGATGGCGAAGCTGCGCCCCGTGTTCGACCGCCGCTACGGCTCCGTCACCGCCGCGAACTCGTCGCCGCTCACCGACGGCGCCTCGGCCGTGCTCCTGATGGCGGAAGAGGTCGCGCGGGCGCTGGGCTACGAGCCGCTTGCGTTCGTGCGCTCCTATGCCGTCGCGGCAGTCGATCCCGGCTGGCAGCTGTTGCAGGGGCCGATCTGGGCCGTCCCCACAGCGCTCGAGCGGGCGGGCATCCAGTGGAAGGACATCGGGCTGATCGAAATCCACGAGGCGTTCGCCTCGCAGGTGTTGTCGAATCTCCAGGGGTTCGCCGCGAAAGGGTGGGAGATCAATGAGGACATCATCAACGTGATGGGAGGCTCGATCGCGATCGGCCACCCGTTCGGCGCCACCGGCGGGCGGATCGTCACGACGCTGGCGAACGAAATGAAGCGGCGCAACGTGCAATTCGGGCTGATCTCCGTGTGCGCACAGGGCGGCATGGCTTCGGCCATCGTGCTGGAGCGTCGCTGATGGCGATCTTCCACCACGAGGTGAAGGACGGCGTCGCCGCCGTCACGCTCGACACGCCGGGCGCAGCCGTCAACGTCATCTCGCGCGTGGTGAAAGACGATCTCTACGAGCTGCTCGCCGAGCTCGAGCGCGACACGGGCGTGAAAGCCGTCGCCTTTTTCTCGGGGAAGCCCGACAACTTCATCGCCGGCGCCGACATCGAGGAGTTCGTGCAGCTGAAGAGCACTGCGGACGCCGAGCAGCTGTCGCGCGACGGCCAGGCGCTGCTCGACCGCATCGCGTCGTTCCCCAAGCCGATCGTCGCGGGAATTCACGGGGCCTGCCTCGGCGGCGGGTTGGAGTTCGCGCTCGCCTGCAGCTATCGCGTCGCCACCGACCACCCCAAGACGCAGATCGGGCTGCCCGAAATCCAGCTCGGCATTCTGCCGGCCGCCGGTGGTTGCCAGCGGCTGCCGCGGCTCATCGGCGCGCGCGCCGCGCTCGACATGATCCTCGCCGGCAAGAGCGAGCGCGCGGCCAAGGCGTTCCGCCTGGGGATGGTCGACGAGCTGGTGCCGCCGGCGATCCTGCAGGAGATCACCATCGCCGCCGCGCGCCGGCTGGCGCAGAGTCCCTCCCACCGCCGTCGTAGCGGCGGGGTGCTCGGGCTCCTGCTCGACGGCAATCCCTTGGGGCGGCTGCTGGTGTTCCGCCTCGCGCGCCGGCAGGTGCTGTCGCAGACCAAAGGCAACTATCCCGCCCCGCTCGCGGCGCTCGACGCCGTGCGCCATGGACTGAGTCACGGGATGAAGGAAGGGCTGAAGCGCGAGGCGCAGCTGTTCGGGCAGCTCGCGCTGAGCGACGTTTCGCGCAAGCTGGTCCAGATCTTCTTCGCGACGCGCGAACTGAAGAAGGATCCCGGCGTCGCCGGGGCGCCGCCGCCCGCCGAGGTCACCCGCCTCGCCGTCGTGGGATCGGGGTTCATGGGCTCCGGGATCGCCGGCACGACCGTCGTGCAGGCGGGCATCGACGTGCGTCTCAAGGACGCCGATTTGGGGCGCGTCGCGAAGGGGCTGACCGCCGCGCGCGATATCGTCAACGACCGGCTCACTAGGCGCCGCATCACGAAGTTCGAGCACACGCGACTCGTGGCATTCCTTTCGGGCAGCGATCGCTACACCGGTTTCGGACGCGCGGACCTCGTGATCGAAGCGGTGTTCGAAGAGCTCGCCGTCAAGCAGCAGGTGCTGCGCGAGTGCGAGGAGGTGCTGCCCCCGAGCTCGGTGTTCGCCTCCAACACCTCGACCATTCCGATTGCCCGCATCGCCGAGGCGTCGCGGCGGCCCGAGCAGGTCATCGGCATGCACTTCTTCTCGCCCGTGGCGCGGATGCCGTTGCTCGAAGTGATTCCGACCGCGGCCACAGCACCGCAGACGGTCAGCACCGCTGTCGGCTTCGGCCGGCGCCTCGGGAAGACGGTGATCGTGGTGAAGGATGCGCCGGGATTCTGGGTGAACCGCATCCTCGCTCCGTACATGAACGAGGCGGCCCACCTGCTCGTGACGGGC
>DATFSB010000400.1:0-12552 GCA_035262825.1 Gemmatimonadales bacterium
CGACAGCTTGAACGCCTCGGGCCAGCTCGGCTCCGAAGCGGTGGCCGCGCGCGAAGATCTCGACGGGTTGACGCGCCGCGCGAATATCCTGGTGCGCTCGATCAACGAAGCGTACGACTCGCTGTCGTCGCACCAGGCGAAGATGGCCGCGACGCCGTCGATCATGCCGACCAAGGGCTGGCTCACGAGCGCGTTCGCCGCCGAGCGGGTGCACCCGATTCTGCACATGGCGCGCCCGCATGAAGGCATCGACGTCGCCGCGCCGATGGGCGCCGAGATCGAAGCCCCGGCGGCCGGCGTCGTCACCGAAGTCACCTGGGAAGACGGCTACGGCAACTACCTGACGATCGACCACGGCTACGGCGTCGTCACCAAATACGCGCACTGCTCCAAGGTGCTCGTCGGGCGCGGCATGCGCGTGAAGCGCGGCCAGAAGATCGCGCTCGTCGGATCGACCGGTCTCGCGACCGGCCCCCACCTGCACTACGAGATCTGGGTCAACGGCAAGCCGGTGAATCCCGTCCACTACGTCATGCCGGACGCGATCGTGGATTAGGCGGATGGGCGGATAGACGGATAGGCGGATAGACGGATAGACGGATGGACGGATGGACGGATAGGTGGATTGAGCGAGGTGAACACCTCGCTTTTTCTTTTCACTCCATCCGCCCATCCGCCGATCCGCCCATCCGTCTAGTTGTTGAATTGCACTCTCGGCACCGTATCCGCCCCCGCTGACTCCTGGAAGTACGCCCGCGCTTTCGCTCCCGTGATCTTGGCGGTGAGCACCTGCGGGAATCTCCGGATGTAGGCGTTGTACTGGTTGACCGCGTTGTTGTAGTCCTGTCGCGACACCGCGATGCGGTTCTCCGTGCCCGCCAGCTCGTCCGAGAGGCCTTTGAAGTTTTCGCTCGACTTGAGCTGCGGGTAGTTCTCCACGATGGCGAGCAGGCGGCCGAGCGGCGCGTTCAGCGCCTGATTGGCGTCGGCCATCTGCGTCGGATCACCCGACTGAATCGCGCCGGACAGGCGGCTGCGCGCATTCGCGACCGCGGTGAAGATGTCCCGCTCCTGTTTCGCGTACGCCTGCACCGTCGAGACCAGGTTGGGGATCAGATCGGCCCGCCGCTGCAGCTGCACCTTGATTTGCGATAACGCCGCGCTCACCTGCTCGTCGTAGGTCTGGATAGTGTTGTAGCCGCAGCCGCTGGCCAGCGCCACGAGCACCGCCATGGACCAGTATCGTTGAATCCTCACGACAGGGTCTCCTTGGAAAAAGACAAATGTCGAATGTCCAGTATCGAATGTCGAAGTAAAACAACTTCGAGATTCAACGTCAGGATCTGTTGACGTAATCGGCGGTGCGGGCCACCGCTTCGAGATAAGCGGCCGCACGCGGGTCACGCGGCTGCAGCGCCAGCGGGGCCCGGCCATCGAGGTGACGCACCACATCGTCCAGGTCCCGCGCCGGGAAGCCGATCACCGCGGCGCCGGCCAGGACTACCTCCGCCGCCGTTTCTGGCACCGGAGTGCCGGCGAGCCGCAGGGTGGTGCGCAGCATCGTCAGGAAGCTCGCCGCGCTGCCCGCGATCAGCGTCGTGAGCCGCCGTCCGTCGTCCAGCGCCCCCGTGTATGCCTGGCGCAGCCGCACCAGCTTGCCGATCAGCTCGTGCTCCAGCTGCCGCTGCACGTCCTCGCGCTGCACCGTCACGTCATTCCAGGGGTCGCGCCCGGCGACGATGCGGTGCGCCGCCCGAATGTCCTCGTACTCGATCGCGAACGCGTCGGCGGAGCCGTGCCATTCCCGATCGGAGAGAATGATGGGTGGCGGGTGACCCGCTTTCTCCCACGCGGTCACGACCGGTGCCAGGGTGGACAACAGCCGCTCGTCGACGCCGTCGGCGATGAGCAGGGTGTCGATCGACCCGTCGCGGCGGGCGGACCCGCCCGCCCGGGCCGCCGAGCCGTACACGAGCAGCGACACGAGGCGTCCGCCGAGGGCGGTGGCGACCTGCTGCGCAAAGGTGTCGAGGGTCATCGCCGCCATCAGAACCGCCCTCCCGCGCCACCGCCTGAGAAGCCGCCGCCGCCGCCGAACCCACCGAACCCGCCGCCACCCCCGCCACCTCCGAAACCGCCCCAGCTACCCCCTCCGCCCCAGCCGCCCCACCGCCCGCGCCCCGAGCCGCTTCCGCTCAACACACTGAGCCACCCCAGCACCCCGAGCCCGCGACCGCGCGCCGCCCGCGCGATGGAGCTGAGAATGATGATGAGCAGGAGGATTACGACGAATGCGACGATGGGGCCCGGAATTCCCGGACTCGTCTGCGGCTCGTCGACCTGCGGGACCGGCGACGGCGTGCTCAGCGTCACGTGAAATTCGTCCGCGAACGCCTGCGCCAGGAGGCCGGCGCCGGTTTCCAGCGCACTCGAGTAGTCCTCGTTGCGCAGTGCGGGGATCATCGCGTCACGAATACGGCCCACGCGGGCGTCGTTGAGGAATCCCTCGGCCCCTCTCCCCGTGGCGATGTACACCTGCCCGGTGCCGGGCTGGTGGTTGTGGAGCGGGACGAGGAGGAGGACGACGCCGAGGTTCTTGGAGGGGTCGCCGGCCGGCCCTGCTCCGCCGAGCTTCCATTGACGGCCGATCTGGAGCGCGACGTCGCTCGCCTCGCGGCCGCCGATGTCGACGAGCGTGACGATGGCGATATCGCCATGAGTGAGCCGCTGCACCTCCTGCAGGGTGGTCTCCATCCGGGCCGCCGCCTGCGGGTCGATCACGGCAGCGAAATCGTTGACAAACCCGCGGGGCGCCGGGAGGGAGTCGCTCGGCAGCTGAGTGAGCGCGAGCAGCAGGAGCACGTGCATGCGGAGAGGAAAGCTATCCTGAGTGCCGCCCCGGCGCACTCGCCAGCAGCGAGATACTCGACGGACTCGACGGCACGTCGTCTTCGGGCATGGCGGCCGGTCCGTGCTGCCAATGGTCGGCGGTAGCGTTAGATTCCAAGCCGAGGGACCATTGATCACACTGTTCCGTCAAAGCTCGTGGAGTCTGGCCGCTGTAGTGGTCTGCCTGCAGGCCGGGTGCGCGCAGGGCCATAAGACGGCGGCGCCGCAAGCCGCGATCAAGATTCCGCAAACCGAGTTTGCGCTGCGCGTCACCAACCACAACTACCTCGACGTCGTGCTGTACGTGCTGCACGACGGACTGCAGACGCGCGTTGGCACGGTCACGGGGTCGTCCGCGCAGACGTTTCTCCTGCCGGCGCGGCTGCTGAGTCACAGCGGCGAGATCCGGCTCTACGGCGATCCCGTCGGGAACGACGAGTACGCGCTGACGGAGGTCCTGGTCGTTGAACCGGGCCAGTACATCGAGTGGACGTTGGAAACGGACTTACGGCGGTCGAGCGTGGCGGTGTTCTAGTGCTTGGGCGGGCTGCCCGTCCCGCCCCCGCTGCCTCCGCCCCCGATCAGACCGAACGCGGCACCGCTGACGACGATCCCGGACAGACTCACTCCGGCGAGCAGAGCGCTCCGTCCTGCCGAGAAGCGGCGCCGCTGGATCGAGGCGACATCGCCCATCCCCAGCTCGACCTGCTCCCCTCTCCAAGTCGACTCGATGCCGCGAGTCGACACGACCGAGACGACCGACACCCGGATCGCCGTGCTGTCCTGGCTCACGAGGTGGCCGCGCACGACGGCGATATCGGATCCGAGCGCCCCAACGCGGGCGCGCGACGCCTGATCGGTGAGGGTGACGGCGACGAATGTCCCCGGCTCGGGCGCCGGCGTCGCGACCGGCTCGTAGCGGTAGCACCCCGCTGCGGCGCCACCAGCAACCAGCAGCGCGAGCGGACGCCCGAGTCGCATCAGTGCTTCCCCGTGCCGGTTCCGTTGAACATTCCGGAGCCGGTGGCGCTCGAGCCGAACGCGTGCGCGGCGACGAAGAAGCCGGAGAGGAACACGCCGCTCAGGAGCGCGGTCTTGAACCCCGCCGACCGTCGCTGCTGGATGGAGTTCACGTAGATCTCGGGGACGATGACCGACTCCCCACGCCACTGCAGCACCTCGCCCTGCCGGCCGGCCACCTGCCAGACCGACAACTTCAGCCCGGTCTCCGTCTTCATCTGATAAATGCCGCGGACCGACACAATTTCCGGTCCCAGATACTGCGACAGGGAATCCGAGCCGTCCCGGGTCAGCCGGACGTCCACGTACATCGCGGGCTCGAGCTCGGTGCGACCTCTCGGCAGGTAGTTGTAGCAACCCACGGACGGCAAGACGGCGGGCAACAGCAGCCAGACAATGCGTCGCACCATGGCATCCTCCTTCGTATCGGACCCCGGCCCCCCAAGCGAGAGGAGCGACCCGAACTTCGGGTCGCTCCCCAATCATACTGCGGCAGGGCCGTCTTGCCTACCGACCGCCCCGCTCACACCGTCACGGTGACGCCTGCACCGTGCAGGCATTGACGTCCCCCTGGTTCCGGAAGTACGTGGGGGGGCCGAGCTGGACGCTTGGATCCGGGACGTTCGGGTTCACGTTGCGCTCCGAACGCGGGTAATACAGCCGCCCCGGCACATTCTGGAAGCCCTGGTTGTTGCTCACGACGGTCAATGCCGGAATGCAGGTGCGCCGGTAATCGTTGATCGTCTCGACGTTCTGGAACATGGCGACATACTTCTCCGTCATGATCGAGTCGAGCAACGCCGCACCGGTGATCCCGGCCAGCACCGGCAGTGCCACAGTGGCGGGCGGTCCCGCAACCGCGGGATATGTCGCGTTGGCGTAGGCACGCTCGTTATTCAAGTGCGTGAGCGCCGACGCGTCATCGCCGGTCTGATTGTACGACTCGGCCAGAATCAACTCGTTTTCCATGTAGCTGACGAGCTGCGACCGATATGTATCGCCGAACCGCGGCGGTTTGCACTGGTACGACGACGGGTCGGCGATCGGCGTGTTGAAGTCCTGGCCCGCATACACCCCCGCGGTGTTCAAGCAGAAGTACGCCGGGAGGCGCGGGTCGCTGCGCCCGTTCATGATGTCGACCAGGGCTTTCCCCGCCGTGAGGTCCTGTCCAAAGGAGCTGCTGGACTGGAACGCACCCCACAGGTTGCGCTCACCGGCGCCGGCCCCGGAGTGGAACGTCGACAGATCGCTCGCTCCCGAGGCATCACTGATCCCGTTCAAGGCCGCCGTGATCGCCGCCTGGTAGGCGGGGACCCCCAACGACTCGGCGGTGTGCAGGTAATACCGCGCCTTGAGCGTCCATGCCGCCTTGATCCAGCTGGTGCGGTCGCCGCCGAACACCAGATCACTCGCCCCCGGTCCCTGACCGGCGCCGTTGGTCAGCTCGCCGATCGCCTGGTCGAGCAGCTTCTGCACCGAATCGAGAACCGCGAAGCGGCCATCGAGCACCGGTGTGGGGCTGCTCGTGGTCTCCGTGTAGGGAATGTCGCCCCACTGGTCGGAGGCCGTTCCCATGTTCAACGCTTCCCACACCTTGGTGATGCCGAGCCACGTCGAGTCGCCGCCGGCCCGGGCAAAGGCCTCGACGCCCCGGATATCCACCAGACCCCCGCCATCGTACACCAGGGCCCAGTCGCCGCCGTTGGCGCCGATGTTGGATCCCTCGCCAAACACGTACCGCCCCGCTTGTTCTACGAAGCGGCCGTTGGTGCCACCGCATTGTTGCGCCCACATGCACACCATCATGGGGACCGTGCCCTCCTGGAACGCGAACTGGCCCGCCTGCACGGCGATGAACAACTGCTGGATCGTCGCCGACGACGGCTGGTTCGGGTCACTGGAAAGCTTGTTCCCCGTGAGAAAGTCGGTGCAGCCCATCGCTCCGAAACTGATGCCCAGCGCGACGAGCGCGACAGTCAGGTTGCGACGCATAGTGTCGGTCTCCTCGCGGTTACTGGTTGAGGGTGATGGCGAAGACGAACGAGCGCGTTTGCGGGTTGTTGAAGTAATCGACACCGCCCGCGCCGGCGGCCGACGAAATCGGCCCGCCCAGGTTCGTCTCGGGATCGTAGCCCGTGTACTTCGTCCACGTCGCCAGGTTCCGACCCGACACCCGCACGTCGATGCTGGAGAACCCGATCAGGCGCCGCACGAACGGCGCATCGACGCGGTAGCTGACCGACACTTCACGCAGCTTCACGAAGCCGCCGTTCTCGATGCACGGCTCGTCGATGCCGATGAAGGGGCAGGCGGCGATGAACTTGAACCAGTTTTCGCCGATCGGCACGGCCGTCCCGGCGCCCGGTCCGGCCGTTGCGCCTTCCCACCACCCGCCCTGTCCGAACGTCTTGGTATTGCCGCTGCACTGGGTGGAGTTCGGCCCGGTGCAGGCGGCGCGCTGCTCGGTGTCCTTGTGGGTGCCGTAGCTCCACAGCGCCCCCTTCGTCCCGTTCCAGATCTGGCCGCCGTGACGGATGTCGAGCAGGCCGGACAGCTGCAGCTTCTTGTAGCGGAACGCGGAACGAATGCTGCCGGTCCACTGGTAGTTCGGATCCTGCACGATGCGCAGATCGGGATCCTGCTGCGGGAAGCCGTCGGGCCCGATGTACAGCGCGCCGTGCGGCTTGCCTGCGCACACGGAGCTCAGCGGTCCCGTAGTCCCAGCGTTATCGACGTCGACGACGTTCGACCCGCTCGACACGCCGCAGCGCAGGAACCCGGTGCCCAGATACACGCCGATCGGGTGGCCGACCATCGCGACCTGATTGTTGAAGTCGCCGATGGAGATGAACTGCTCGCCGCCGAGCGACAGCACCTTGTTGAAGTTCTGGGCCCACTGGAAGCCGACGTCCCAACCAAAGTCGGCCTTCTGCACCGGCCGGACGTTGAGGCTGAATTCCCAGCCGCGGTTGCGAATCGAGGCCGCGTTGGCGCCCTGCGCCGTGTACCCCGTCGAGGGGGCGAGCGGCTCGGTCAGAATCACGTCCTGCGACTTCTTGCTGTAATAGGTGACGCTCATGTCGGCCCGATCGCGGAACAAGCCGACGTCGATACCCGCTTCGGTCTCCTTGGTCCGTTCCGGCTTGAGCACCGAGGCGGGGCGCAGCCCGGCGGAGGCCAACCCGCCGATGCCGTTCTGCGTCGGCGTGTTGCCGGTTCCCTGCGCGATGCCGCCGATGATGTTGCTCGAGAAGGTCTGCGACGTGAGGTACGGCGCCGGTTCGACCCCGGCCTCCCCATACGCCGCGCGGACCTTGCCGTAGGAGAGCCACGACATCGGACTCAGGGCCTTGGTGAATTCCCACGCGAGACTGCCCTTGGGGAACCAGCTGCGCAGGTTCTGGCGTCCGAACGTAGACGAGCCGTCGTTGCGCACGCCCGCCGTCAGGTGCAGCTGGTCGTGGAAGTCGAAGGTCGCCTGGCCGAACCACGAGGCGTCGTGAATCACCTGCTCGTTGTCGAACGGCAGGTCACGCGACACGGTGTTGGAGAGCTTGAACGGCTGGGCCGCGATCAGCGTGCGACCGACGTCGCCGAGCTCGCGCTGGTTGTGGGTGTGCAGATTCTGACCCAGCGTGACCGACCCCGAAAAATCGGAGGTCACCGAGAAGGTCGCCGTGCCCGTCAGGTTATGATCGATCGCGTAGTCGACGAACTTCCCTTCGACCACGCGGCCGTCGGTGAACGAAGACGACTGCTGCGGCAGTCCCTCGAGCCGCTCGTCGGCCGAGTAGTCGGCGCCCAGCGTATAGTTGAAGCGCAGCCAGGGCGTGGCGAGGTATTCGGCGTTCACGTTGCCGTACACATGGCCGACCGAGGACGTATTCAGGTCCCGGTTCAGCACGAAGAACGGATTGTCGAAGCCACGGTCATCCAGCGTCGACGCGGCCGACGGGTGTTGATACAGGTAGGATCGCTGCTGGCCGCCCACCTCGAACGGCTGATTGTTGAACTCCGGCGGCGTCCGCATGTCGCCCAGCTGGACCCCGTTCACATTGTTGCCGCGCTGCGTGAAGCTGGCCCGCGAATCGGCATACGCGAGATCAGCGCCGATGCGCAGGTTGTCGATCACCTGATGAGTGGCCTTGGCCCGGATGGTCGAGCGCGAATAGTGATTGTTCGGCCCGACGAAAATTCCGCGGTCGTAGGTGTTGTCGCCCGAGAGGTAGAACGTCGTGCGGTCATTCCCTCCCGAAACGGTGAACCCGTTGTCCAGCGTGTATCCCGTCTGGTAGATGTCACTCGCATGATCGAAGACCGGCGTACCGCCGGGGATCGCAGCCCCCCAGGAGCGGCGGCAGAAGCCGTTGGGTGCATCGCACTGCCCCGCCGCGGTGTCGGCGTGGACGCCGAAGTCCCCCTGGCTCCAGCTCGTCTGGAGCGGGTACTTGTGGTTGATGCCGTTGACCGATGTCGACGACCGGAACGAGAAGCGCGTCGGGCCGGCATGGCCGGATTTCGTCGTGATCAGGACGACGCCGGGCGCGGCACTCGCGCCGTAAATGGCGCTGGCCGCCGGGCCCTTGAGGATCTCGATCGATTCGATGTCGTTCGGGTTGATGTCGGCCACACGGTTGGTCGACACGGTCCCTTCGGTCTGCCCGAACCCGCCGAACCCGGTGCCGCCGTCGTCGAGCCGGTTGAAGTTCGACGTCGAGAAGGTGGAGTTCAACACCGGGACGCCGTCGACCACGAACAGCGGCTGGTTCGCCCCGAGAATCGAGTTGACACCGCGAATGTTGATGAACGAGCCGGCGCCGGGATCACCCGACTGCTGTACGACGGTCACGTTCGGCGCCTTGCCGGCGAGTGTCTGCACGGTGTTCGACTCGCCCGACTTCTCGATCTGCTCGCTCGCCACGTTGTTGCGGACGCTGCCGAGCTTGCCGGTCTCGCTCGTCGTGCCGGCCCCGGTGACGACGACTTCGCCGAGCTGCAACGGGTTGAGCGCGAGCGCGAAGTCCTTCTCGACGATCCCCGCCGCGAGCGTGACCTGCAGCGTGTTCGGCTTGTACCCCAGCCGGCGGGCGGTGACCGCCAGCGTCTGCCCCGCGGTCGCACGGGCGCTCGGAATGACGATGGCGTAGCGGCCGTCGTCACGGGTAATCACCCCGAGTCCGAGCGATCCGACCACGACCTCCGCGAGCCCCAGGGGCGTGCCGTTTTCCGTCAGCACTCTGCCGCTCAGCGTAATCGGCTCCTGAGCGACGGCCCGGCACAGCGGTAACGCGAGTGCCATCCCGAGGGCAACTATCCAACGGACTGTTGTGCGCATGCTCCCTCCGTGGGAGAAGGTGGTGCTCGACAACCGCAAACGAACGGACGCGGCCGATCACGCGGCACCCGCCCGTTTTACCACATCCCTTTCTTCAGTATTGAACCGCGAGACGTGCCCAACGGCTTGGGAGAACCGCGTCTCACGCTAAGGGCCTGTCATCCAGACCCTTGCAAGATCATATACCACCGAGCGGGAATGGTCGCCAGCCCCCAACACGTGCTGGCCAACAGGGGTGGGCAGCGATACACTGGACAGCAGCTATGCGTGGGATTCGCTGCGTGCTCGCCCTCGCCGTTTTGGGACACCGCCTCGCGGCGGCGCAGTTGCAAAGCGATACGACCGTGACCTTGCAGGGGTTTGTCCAGGAGAACCTCGAGGGTGCGCGGTGGGCCCTCCTGTCCCCCCTTCCCGTGACCGCGCTGGGCATCCGCACGTTCGTCATCGAGCTCGCGAAGGGAGATCGCTGGAGCGGACTGGCCGCTCACTATGTATCGGCCAGCGGGGCGCTGCTGCGCAACCAGACCGGTCAGCTCAGTCTCGTTGCCGATAGCATGCGGGAAGTCGAGCCGCCGGGGACGGCCCATGCGACGCTGATTCGCGGCATGACGCAGCACCCGCGCATCTCCCTCGCCGTGGTGCCGAATGCGTTTGCCTGGAACGACTCCGCGGGGCGGTCCACCGGCGTGAATCCCGTGATCCTCTACGGAATTCGCAACGACCGCTCGACGACCATCTATCTGGTGCTGCAATCGAACGACCTGCTGTGCGTCCACGTACAGGGCACGACATCGATGTGGGACACGACCACCGTCGAGCTGAATCCCACGTACCATCGCTTTCTGATCCAGCACGGCGGAGAATTCCGCCAGGCGCTGCAGCTCCCTCCGGAAGCCGCTCCGCGCCCCGGCGCGTACATCGCGACGGTGCGGCTCTGTGAAATCGAGGGCTACGAGATCACGACGCGGTTCGAAGTCCGCTAATCCGCCGCTACGGCCTCACCCCCATCGGCAAGCGAGGCGCGGTCACGCTGTCGGCGTCCGCGTCAGTCTGGATGATCCGTGGCGTGAGGAACAGATACAGCTCCGTCTCCGTCGTCTGCCGGCTTGATCCACCGAACAAACCGCCGATCAGCGGCAAACCCGAGAGAATTGGAACGCCCGTCTGCGTCACGTCCCGCTCGTGATCCCGCAGACCGCCCAACACAATCGTCTGTCCATCCTTCACGAGCACCTGCGTTTCTGCTTCCCTTGTCGAGATCACCGGCGCATCGAACGCCACCTCCGTCGTCGCCTGGTTGACTTCCTGCTGAATCAACAGCGACACGTATCCGTCCTGGTTGATCGTCGGGCGCACCCTCAGCTTTGTGCCGACATCTCGATACTGGATCACTTGGTCGCGACTCGGCGTGTCGGTCGGCAGCGAGCGGCTCACTTGCACGAATGGGCGTTGCGAACCCACGAGGATGCGCGCTTCCTGATTATTGGAGGCGAGAAGTACCGGCCGCGAGATGATCTGGACGTCTCCTCGGCTCGCGGCCGCCGTGAGCGTCGCATCGATCTGCGCGTGACCGAGGTGCATCAATGAGATGACGACATCGCCCAGGCTCGGTCCGGTGAGACTCCCTCCGGCCGTCCCATCTCCTTTATCCACCGATTGCGGCGGCACCTTGAGACTCGTGCCGAAGGCAATCCTGCGATCCCGGCGCGCCTCGACGATCAACACCTCGATCAGGACCTGCAGTGGCCGGATGTCGAGCTGATCCACCGCGTCCTTTAATACGTCGTAGTCCCCCTGGGATGCCCGGATCAATAAAGAGTTGGTGAGCTGGTCGGGGACGATGGTGACGTTGCCGGACAAGGCGGATGGGCGGATGGGCGGATGGTCGGTGGTTGCTGGACCTTGGACGCCTTGCGGTGGAACCACATTACGACGCAGTTCATCTGATAGCGTTCCACCCGAAAGGCCGCTCCCACCGGAAAACTCCCCACCACCACCGAAGAGTTGGTTGACTGTTGCCGCCACGTCGGCCGCCCGCGCATGCTTCAATCGGATGACGAAGAGCTGCACCGCTCCCGTGTCACGCCCCGCCTTCCTTCCGCTCGCCGCTTCAGGCGGCGCTCCCTGCGCCTTTGTCGCGATCCGGTAGAACGCCGAGTCTTCCGTGAACTCAAGCCCCTGCGTCTCGACGACGCCCTTCAGGAGACTCAACAGGGTCTGACGTGACACGGGGCCCGGCGTTTGGAGCGATGTCCGCACGGGATTGATGCTGCCGATGATGACCGGTTTCGTGAGATAACGAGACACTGCCTCGACGATCGCGCGCAGGTCGGCGTCGACGAAATGGACGCTGACGCTGTCGTTCACCGCGCGTACGGTCGCGGTATCCTGTGCGCGAAGCCCACTCACTGAAAGCGCCGCCAACGCAAGCAACGCCGCGACGATCCGTCGCACGCCGGTCAATTCCATGAGATCTTCACCTTCAGGATCCAGGTGGTGTCGAGCCCGACGACCGTGACGCGCTCGCGCGTGATGTCGCGCACACGCAGCCCGGCAACGCTCTCTCCACGTCTGAGAACGCGCGGGCCGTCGATCCCGGGAAGTCCTTCGATGATCGCCGCGGGCTCGGCGCCCCACACGATCCCCGACAACGCCAGCTGTGGCCTCGGCGCGGGAGGCGCGTCGCTCACTGCTCCGCGCAACGGGTCGTAGCTCGTGCCCGCCGGCCTCCTGCGCAGACGAAACACGTCCCCACCTTCAGCGAAGCGCGCCAACGACTCCGCCGGATAAGACCGTGCGGCGACCGCATCGGCTCCGCGTCGGACCGGGCTGGGCGCGATTGGGGGAGCTATCGGCACCAGCGCCGCCCAACACAGAGCACCAATGCCGGTTATCGGCACAGCCCACATCGCCTTCATGGGGTCGCCTCGCCGCGTGGCAGGTAGTAGCCCGCCACATCGATTTCGATGTGCAGTGCCTCGACTGAGGCTGTCGGATCCGGCGCGGAGATCGCGAGCGAGGTCACGCTGAGGAGCGGATCGCCCGTTTCGAGTGCGCGCAACATTTCCGCAGCGCCCCTGACATCTCCCGCGAGCTCCGCGTGCACGCGCACCGGGCTGAACACACCCGCGGCCGAGTCGGGCTGCGGCTCGAGACGCACGATCTTCAGGTTGTGACGATTGGCAGCGAACGAGACGAGCCCCGACAGGCTCGCCTGCGCGTCCGCCGCGGTGTGGCCGTCGACGAGCTGCGGCGCGAGACCGACGATCGCCGCCAGGACGACGCCCGCGGAGTCGCGCACCAGCGGT
>DATFSB010000401.1:0-3618 GCA_035262825.1 Gemmatimonadales bacterium
ACGCGGTGCGCGCCGCAGGATTCTCCGGCGCGGTGCAGACGTTCCGCCGCCCCGATCTCGAGGGGCGTTATGCGGTGCCGCGCGTGGGGCTCGATCGAGCAGCGAGCGCCGACCGCGACGGACGGCTCGCCGTGGGAATGCTGCGCTACTCCCTCGCCGCCATTTCGCGGCAGCGGCTGCGCACGCTGCTGTCGGCGGCGCCGGCTACTGGACGGTGACGGTGACGGAGTCGGATTCGGCGGACACGTCGTTGCTCGCCGTGAGCCGCAGCACGTAGATGCCGGGCGCGGAGAACCGCGCGGAGCGCGACACGGGCAGTCCCGCCGGCACGACCACTGCGTCGTCGATGTAGAGCGACTTCCCGATCCCCACCGTACTGTAATTGCCGACTCCCCACATGACGTGGGGGGGACTGATGTTGGTCGTATCCCCGAGGGTGTTGACGCCGTCGTGGTTGGCGATCACCACGCCGTCGAGCCACACCGTGATCTGTCCGTCGCTGCGCCCTTCCCGCAGAAACGTCGTGAGCTGGAACCAGCGCCCCTTGGGCACGAGCACCCCGGTGGGGGCCTCCAGGTAATCCCACGCATGCAACTCGAACTCGTCCTTGTCCGTCGTCCCCGGCACGCCGATGACCGCGACGATCCACACCGGGTCCCAGGGGGCGGTGCGCGCCTTGTACTGGAAGATGTTGAGGTAGTCACGCGTTGGGCCGTGTCCCTGGCCGTTCACGAGGTAATCCGCAGGCCACCAGTACCACGCGCTGTAGTAGGCAGAGTCGTCGTCGAAGCGCCAACGCTCCAGCTTGGCCGAGAAATTGAACGGATCGGGCAGGCTGGAATCGTTGTACGCCTTCCAGCTGTACAGGCCGGAATGGGCCCGTTCCGTCGTCACGCTGCCGCCGCCGGTCACGTCGCCGCCGTTGTCGGCGAGCCAGGCGCTGACGGTGCCGTCTTCGAAGCTCGAATTGAACTGCTCGTTGTCGAATTGCACCACGCCGGGCCCCGAGATCTTGCTCCAGAACACGCGTGGCTTGTCCGCCGGCAGGGTGAGATCGAAGTGCGCCGTCCCGGAGAGCGGGATCGTCTGATCCGGCCCGACGAGCGGATGAGGCGGAGACAGCGAAGTGGTGGTGCACGAAATGAGCACACACGGGAGGATGCGGAGCAGCGATCTATTGTTCATACACGCTCGGTGCGGGCAATGGAGAACCACCGCGTTGCCAGTGGCTGACGAGCCGATCGCGGAACGTCACCGTGATGACCGGGGCGCGTTCCAGCCGGCCGAAGTGCGGCGCGACCACATCCTCGCTCACGTCGCAGCGCTGCAGCTGGTCGGCGGCGAGCGTGAGTCGCACCTGCTCGCCGCCCGCATGGGCGAGCGCAACAACGCCCTGTTTGCAGGGAAGCGCGCGCCACGCGGGGGCGAGGCGCCAGCGCACGACATAGGGCACGCCCGGTGGGGTCCGGTCCTCGATCGTCCAGGCGCCCGCATCGGACGCGTAGCGCACGCACCGGGTGACCGGCGCGCCCCCGTCATAGCGGCGCGCCACAGCCGTCGCTCCGTCCACGGAGAGCTCGGGGGCGTCGTGGTGATCACTCCACACGAACGCGCCGCGCCGCCGCGGTCGCGACAACCCGAATTGTGGAATCGGTCCGTTGTGCCATTCCCAGGAGGCGAGCCGATCCCGCACCGATCGATCCCCCAGGTAAGCGCCGGTTCCGGGATCCACGACCAGCGCGCGCGCGCCGTCCCACAGGGAGACGTGCAGGGCGTCGAGATGCCCGTGGGCGGCGAGCCGCCCCCACCCGAGCGGCGACGCATCGAGGCGCGCCTTCCAGCCGCCCGCGTCCTGCACGGCGAGGCCGCTCTCCCGATACACGCGCCACGAGCCGGCGCGGAGCGCGGGAATCTGCGGCGCCCGGCCGAGCCAGAAGTGCAGCGCCGGCGAGGCTCCCCCCGTGAGCCACGTTTTCCACTCGTTGCGGGCCGACCCGATGCCCGCGGTGAACGGCGTCACCTGCGCGTCGTCCGAGTCGCCGAAGTCCCACGGCTCGCTCGTGTGCGCGTGATCGCACCAGAACTGGCCCGCGGCGCGCAACCGCTCCGCGACCGCCCCGTGAAAGCGTCCCATCACCCGGTGCGCCTGCCAGGCCAGCTCCCAGGCGAACAGGTGATAGTGCAGCGCCTGCTCGCGGTTGCCGCCGTCGGCGGCGAACTGCCGCAGCAGCTCCCGGGACAGCATCTCCCACGCGCGCTCCGCGGAGCCGCACACGCGCGACACGGCGGGCCAGCGGCGGGCGGCGAGCACGAGCCCGGCGAGCTCGCCGATCAGATGATTGTTGGCGGACGACCCGAACGAGCGGCGGCGCCACACCCACCACGCGTGTGCCGGGACGATCTGCTGCGCGAGGCGCAGCTGCGCCGTCCGCAGCGCGGCGTCGCCGCAGCCGCGGATTAGCGCGTCGATCCAGCAGAAATTCACGAGCCGCACGCCCGCTTCGAGCCCGCTCCTCCAGTTGACGCCCACCCCGACTGGGTTGCGCGCGCACCAGTCGTTCAGCCAGCGCTGCACCAACCGCGCGTCCTCGCGCTCCTGATTGAGCCAGGCGTTCTGCGCCAGACGCACCAGCTCGCTCCAGCGATTGATTTCCCAGACGTTACGCGGCTCGCTCCCGGCGGCGCGCCCCGGGTCGTGCGCATAGTCGCGCTGCCAGTCGGGCGGGTCGGGCATGTCGACCTCGCGCCAGCCGAACAGCACCCATCGTCCTGAGCGGATCGACTTCGCCGCGTCCCGAATCGCCGCCCGCAGCGACGGCGGCGCATTCAGGCGGTCGGGCAGCTGCGGAAACGCGCTGCCGCGGTTCGGCAGCCGCACCTGGGCGAGACTGCGCCGCGACGCAGGCTCGGCCCACCGCATCGCCTGATCCAGTACGCGGTGCGCGACCTCCGAAGGATCCATCGCGCGCAACCGGTACCAGTAATCCGTCACCGCGCGCGCACCGCTCATATCGTGGGAGGCAGCTCGACGGCGCGATGTTCGCGGATTGATTCGAGGACGGCGAAGGTGAGAATCATGCTGCGCCGCGCCGCAGCGTAGGGCAAGGGGTGCTCCGCCTCGCCGTGCAGGTAGGCGAGCCAGGCGGCCATCTCCTCGCGGTGGCCCTTGGAAACGTAGGTCGTCGTACGCGTCTTGCGGCGCCGGTGCAGCGTGAGCGACTGCAGGTTTTCGCATTCCGCCACGAGCCCCGAGCCGAAAACGCGAAACGATTCCTTGGGGAATGACGCGTCGCCCTCAGCGCTGTAGAGCACCTGGGCGGTCGAGCCGTCGTCGAACGCGATCTGCGCGGCGACGGAGTCGGGGAAGGCGGTCCGGCCCGCCGCGGGCCAGGTGGTCTGCGCGAACACGCTGCGCGGCCGGCTCTCCAGCACGGCGCAGGCGTAGTCGAAGAAATGGCACGCTTCCCCGAGCACGCGCCCCCCGCTCTCGTCGAAGTTGGCGTACCAGTGGTCGGGGGCGAGCGGTCCCGCGAACACGTGATAGGCCAGGGCCTTCGGCCCGGGACTGTCGGCGAGCGCGCGGCGCAGCGTCGCCGTCGCCGGGGCGAAGCGGCGGTT
>DATFSB010000402.1:0-5114 GCA_035262825.1 Gemmatimonadales bacterium
GTGAAGGCCGCCTCGAGCATCTCGTCCTCGAGGAACAGCGGGGCGAGCAGCTGGCCGCCGACCGGCAGGCCGTCGACTCTGCCGATCGGGACGGTGATGCCGGGGATGCCGGCGAGGTTGGCGGTCACGGTGAAGATGTCGGCCAGATACATCGCGACCGGGTCGTCCATCTTCTCCCCGGCCTTGAAGGCAGGCGTCGGCGTGGACGGAGTGAACAGCAGGTCGACGCCGCGATCGAAGACGCTGCGGAAGTCCTGCGCAATCAGCGCGCGCATGCGCTGCGCCCGGCGATAGTACGCATCGTAGTATCCCGCCGAGAGCACGTACGTCCCCACCAGAACGCGGCGCCGCACTTCGGGACCGAATCCCGTGCCGCGGGTGCTCTGGTACAGGGCGCGCACGTCCGGCGCCCCGTTGAAGCGTGGTCCGTAGCGCACCCCGTCGTAGCGCGCCAGGTTCGACGACGCCTCGGCGGGAGCGATGATGTAGTAGGTCGGAATCGCGTACGGCGTGTGCGGCAGCGAAACGTCCCGCACCGCCGCGCCGAGGTCTTTGAGAACTTTGATGACGCGCTCGCACGCGCGGCGCACGCCGGGATCGAGATCGGGCGGGAAATACTCCTTCGGAATGCCGATCACGAACCCCTGCAGGTTTTCGGGCGGCGCCGGCAGCTGGAACGGGTCGCGGTCCTCGCAGGTCGAGTCCATCGGATCGCGGCCGCTGATCGCGGCGAGCACACGCGCGGCATCGGATACGGTACGGCCGCACACCCCGATCTGATCGAGCGAGCTGCCGAAGGCGACGAGCCCATAGCGGGACACGCGGCCGTAGGTCGGCTTGATCCCCACGATGCCGCAGAACGACGCCGGTTGCCGCACCGAGCCGCCCGTCTCCGATCCCAGTGCGGCCGGCACGGCGCCCGCTGCCACGAGGGCCGCGGAGCCGCCCGAGGAGCCGCCCGGCACGCGCGACGCGTCGAGCGGATGCAGGGCGCGGCCGAACGCCGAATGCTCGGTCGACGAGCCCATGGCGAATTCGTCGCAGTTGGTCTTACCGGCGATCAGCGCACCCGCGGCCTTGAGCCGCGTGATCGCCGTAGCTTCATATGGCGAGCGGTACCCCTCGAGAATGCGCGAGCCACAGCTCGTCGTGTATTCGAGGGTGCAGATGTTGTCTTTCACCGCCACCGGCATGCCCGCGAGCGGACCGGCCGGCGCGCGCTCGGCCTGGCGCGCGAGGGATGCTTCGACTTCGGCAATCGGGGTGAGGAGCGCGTTGAGGGACGCGGCCCCGGCGAGTCGGCTCGCCGTTTCGGCGATACTCGTCACTCCACGTCATCTCCGCCGGCTGCGCCGGCTTCGAACGCCCCGAGTCGCGGTACGAGAAAGAAACCGTCCCGGAACGCGGGCGCGATCTGGGCGGGAGTGAGCGCGAGCGGCACGGGCCGCACCTCGTCGGCGCGGAATCGCAGCGCCACCGGTCCGGGCGTGAACGGTTGCACCGTCTCCGTTCCCGGAACCGCGGCGATCTGGGAGACGTAATCGAGAATGCGCGACATCTGGTCGGTCAGCGCCGGCAGCGCCGCTTCGTCGACGTGCAGCTCCGCCAGACGGGCGATGCGCTCCACCTCCTGCCGCGAGACGCTCATGGCGCGTCTCCGTCCCACTCGCGCTCCAGCCCCGCGAACGCGACGAGCAGATGCTTCGTCCCGACATCGACGTCGTCGAACTGCACCATGACCTTGAGGTTGCGGCCGATGCCGGACACATCCTGCACGATGCCGCTGCCGAACTTCCGATGCCGCACCCGCTCTCCTTTCACGTAGCGTGGCCCATCCTGGGACTCTTCGATGACGAACGGCTCATCGACCGGGAACCGCTCCACGAGCGGGCGCCGCGCCGGCGCGCTTACGCGCGACCCCCCGCCCCGCATCCCGCCGGACCCGCGCGACCAGGCGGGCGTCGTGCTGCGCTCGACGATGCGCTCCGGCGGCAACGCATCGAGGAAGCGGGACGACTCCGCCATCTCCAGCCGGCCGTTGCGGTAGCGCGTGCGCGCCCAAGAGAGATACAGTCGCTCGCGCGCGCGCGTGAGACCCACGTAGCACAGGCGGCGCTCCTCCTCGAGCCCGCCCGGCTCCCCCGCGGTGCGCGCCAGCGGGAACAGACCATCCTCCAGACCCGCCAACGCCACGACCGGCCACTCCAGCCCCTTCGCCATGTGTACGGTGAGGAGGGTGACGCCCGTGGCGCCGGTACCACCGTACTCGTCCGTGGGCGTCAACAGCGCCGACTGGGTGAGGTAGCGCTCGATCAGCGACCCCGAGTCCTCCTCGGCATCCACCGCCTCCGCCACTTCGGCCCACGCCGCCGCCCCGGCGACCAGCTCCCGCACGTTCTCCAGCCGCTCCACCCCCTCGACCCCCTCTTCGGCGAGCCATGCCTCGTACCCGGTGACGGCGATGATCGTCTCCAGGGCGGTGGCGGGATCCGCCTGCCCCACCGCCTCCCGCAGCCGGTCGACCAGGGCGGCGAACTGGCGCAGCGTGTCCTTCAGTCCGGGGCGCACCCCCTCCAGGCGATCGGCGATGCGGGCCGCCTCGAGCAGGGGCTTCTTCCACTGCCGCGCGGCGTCGGCGAGCACGCCGAGCGACGTGTCCCCGATGCCGCGGCGCGGCACGTTGGCGACGCGGGCGAACGCCTGGTCGTCGGCAGCGTTGGCGACGAGCCGCAGGTAGGCGAGCAGGTCCTTCACTTCGCGCCGCTCGTAGAAGCTCACCGCTCCCACGAGGCGGTACGGCACGCCGCGCATGCGGAACGCCTCTTCCAGCGGACGCGACTGCGAGTTGGTCCGGTACAGCACCGCCATGCCCTCATAGCCGATATCCTGTTGCGCCGCGTGATCGGCGAACTGCCCCACGATCCACTCCGCTTCATCACGCTCGTCGGCCGCGGAGAGCAGCACGATCGGCTCGCCGCCCTGCGTCGCCGTGAACAGCGTCTTCCCGATACGGCCCTTGTTCTCGGCGATGACGCCGTTCGCCGCGTCGAGAATCACCTGCGTCGAGCGGTAGTTCTGCTCCAGCTTGACGAGCGTGCTGCCGGGAAAGTCCGTCTGGAACGAGAGCATGTGGCGCACATCGGCGCCGCGCCATCCATAGATCGCCTGATCGTCGTCACCGACGACGCACAGGTTGTGGTGCCGGTCGGCGAGGGCGCGCACCAGGCGGTACTGAGCGACGTTGGTATCCTGGAACTCGTCCACCAGCACGTGGTCGAAGCGACGCTGCCACCAGCCGAGGCGCTCGGGGTGATCGCGGAACAGCTGCAGCGGAAACAGCAGCAGGTCGTCGAAGTCCATCGCGTTGGCGCGCTGCAGCTCCGCCCCCAGCTCGCGATAGCAGTCCGCCGCCACGACGGCCAGCGGCGAATCAGCGGTATGAAAAAAGTCGTCGGGATCGATGAGCCGGTTCTTCGCGGCGGAGATCAGCGCGTGCAGCGCGCGCGGCGGATACACCTTGGGCGACAGGTCGCGCCGCTCGAGCATCCGCTTGATCACGGCGTTCGAGTCGTCTTCGTCGTAGATCGTGAAATTGGGTCCGAACCCGAGCAGCGGCGCTTCGCGCCGCAAGAGACGAGCCGAAAGCGAATGGAACGTCCCGATCCACAGGCCTCTGGGGTCGGCGCCGAGCAAGGCGGCCACACGCTCGCGCATCTCCCCCGCCGCCTTGTTCGTAAACGTGACGGCGAAGATGCGGTCGGCGCGCACGCCGCAGCTCTGGATGAGGTAAGCGATCCGCGCCGTGAGCACGCGCGTCTTCCCCGAGCCGGCACCCGCCAGGACGAGCAGCGGACCGGCGTCGTGCTCCACGGCGCGGCGTTGCTCGGGATTGAGCGGCAGATTCACGACGTGGCTCCTAGCGGAAACTCCAGCACGAATCGGCACCCTGGTGCTTCGGGAAAGAACAGCAGGCGCCCGCCGTGCTGCTGCTCCACGATGCGGCGCGCCAGCGGCAACCCGAGCCCCCAGCCGCCGGGTTTGGTGGAGATGCCGGCTTCGAAGGCGCGCGAGACGCGCCCCGACGGGATCCCCGGACCATCGTCGCGCACGGTGATGCGCGCGCCCCCGTCGGCGCCGTCGACGCTCACGAACACAGTGCCGCCGCGGCCGGAGAGCGCGTCGATCGCGTTCTTGACGATCGCTTCCAGCGCCCACTCGATCAGCACCGGGTCCCCCTGGATCACGGGGCCTGGTCCCGCCGCGGTGAGGGTCATCGTCACGGGGTGCGCGCGCGTCGGCAGGCGGGGCCGGAAGTACGCCACCACGCGTTCTGCCGTCGCTCCGATCCCGACCGCCTCGCGCCGCGGTGGCCGGCCGATGCGCTCGAAGCGCCGCGCCACGCGCTCCAGCCGCTCTACGTCCGTTTGCAGGTAGTCGGCCACAGCGCTCGCCGGCTGGTCGGGATGCTCGCGCATCTGGGCGATCCATCCGGTGAGACTCATCAGCGGGGTCCCCAGCTGATGCGCCGACTCGCGCGCCATCGCCACCCACAGCCGGTCGCGCACCGCGCCCAGCCGGATGCGGTACGCCCAGATCGCGAGCCCCACGAGCGCGAGCAGCACCCCGCCCTGCAGCGCGGCGAGCCGCTCCAGCCGGCGCGTCACCGGCAGGGAGCCGAAGTGCACCGTCCCCATCCCGGGACCCGAGATCGGCGGATTGACGGCGTCGAGCTCGGCGACCCAGGCGCGCAACGACGCGCTGTCGCGGCCCAGCCCGGCCGGGGCGTTCTCGAGCGCCGTGACACGCCCCGTACTGTCGGTAATGGCAAGCGGGACGCCCAGCGCCCGGACCTGAGCAGCCAGATCGAACAACGTGCCTGTGGCGGCATCAGGACGCGGATCGTTCAAACCGCCGAACACGCGACCGAACATGCGGCTCGTCTCGCGGGCGTCGTCCCGCAGATGGCGCGCCACCACCCACGCCGAGCCGACCGACAGCGCGCCGAACGCGAACGCCAGCCCGACCAGAATCGCCGGCCCGGACCGGTACAACGCTCCCTTACGCACCTGCCGGAGGGGTGAGCCGTTCGGTGCCCACGTAGGGAACGAGCGCCG
>DATFSB010000403.1:0-6920 GCA_035262825.1 Gemmatimonadales bacterium
CGTCCCGGCCGCAGCAGCGCCGGATCGAGGATGTCGGGACGGTTCGTGGCGGCGAGCAGGATCACGCCGTCGTTCGATTCGAAGCCGTCCATCTCCACCAGCAGCTGATTGAGCGTCTGCTCGCGCTCGTCGTGCCCGCCACCCAGTCCCGCGCCGCGGTGCCGGCCGACGGCATCGATCTCGTCGATGAAGATGATGCACGGCGCGTGCGCCTTGCCCTGCTCGAACAGGTCGCGCACGCGCGAGGCGCCGACGCCGACGAACATCTCGACGAAGTCGGAGCCCGACATCGAGAAGAAGGGGCGACCCGCCTCGCCCGCCACGGCCTTGGCGAGCAGCGTCTTTCCCGTTCCCGGCGGGCCGATGAGCAGCGCACCCTTCGGCAGGCGGCCGCCCAGGCGCTGGAACTTCTGCGGGTCTTTCAGGAAGTCGATGATCTCCTCGAGCTCCTGCTTCGCCTCATCGCACCCGGCGACGTCGGTGAAGGTGACCTTGGGCGTATCGCCCGAGAGCAGTTTGGCTTTCGATTTGCCGAACGCGAACGCGCGGTTCCCCCCCTGCTGCATCTGCCGCACCATGAAGAGGATGAGGCCGAGCATCAGGAGGTACGGCAGGAAATTGATGAAGATCACGCCGAACGACGGCCGCAGGTCCTTGGCGTTCACGACGACGCCCTTGGCGCGCAGCGACGCCACCCAGGTCTCGCTCGACTCGAACGGCAACAGCGTGGTGAAGTGCTCGGCTTCCTTGCGGTTCACGAGGATCGGGTGATTGAGGTCGCCCTTGATCCGCTGCCGCTCGGTGATCTCGACGCGCTTCACGTTCTGCGAATCGACCTGCAACGTGAAATCGGAATAGGAAATCTCTGCGGTATCCTGCCGCGTGCGGGCGGCCAGCTGCACCAGCAACACGGTGCCCACGATGAGGAACGCCCAGAACGACAGCGTCCGCAGCATGCGGCTCCATTGGAATTCCCGTGGGGGCGGAGGAACGCGGTTGGTCATGTCAGGTCAGGCTCGCAATATAAGGCAAGTGCCGGAAGTTCTCCGCATGGTCGAGTCCGTACCCCACCAAAAACGCCCGCGGGGCGTCGAATCCGACGAATTTCGGCTCCAGCACGAGATGTTCGGCCACATGTTTATGGAGCAGCGCACACATTTCAAGACTCCTGGGACGCCGCTCGCGCAACAATTCCACCAGTCGATTCAGCGTCCGCCCGGTATCGACGATGTCCTCGACGAGCAGGATATGCCGCCCGGCCAGCGTCGTTTCAGGGTCGTACAACAACCGGACGTCCCCGCTCGAAACGGTGCCCGCGCCGTAGCTCGCCGCCACCAGAAAATCCACCTGCAGCGGCCGGTCGATGCGGCGCACCAGGTCGCTCAAGAAAATGAAGCTGCCCTTCAAGAGCCCCAGCACGAGCAGCTCGCCGTCCGGGTACGCGGTGGTGATCTCCTGCCCCAGCTCGGCGACCCGCTTCGCGATCGTCTCGACCTCATAGACGATGCGCGCCAGCTTGGTACCGCCGAGCTGCCGTTCGGTCTCAGTGCTCGGTAACATCGACCCTCACTGCCCGGGTTCCCGGCCGCGGCACCGCGTCGGCACTGCGACAGATGCCCGGGACCCAGAGAATGGTTTCACCCCGCACCACTACCGGGTAACTCGGCCGCGCCCCGCGCGGCACGCGTGCATCCATCAATACGCGACGCAGCTCGCGGTGACCCACACCGCGCAGCGGCGCGATCACGTCGCCGGCCCGCGGGCCCCGCACTACCCACTCCCCGGCGCGGATCCACGTGCGCCACGCGGTGCGCGGCAACTGCTTCGGCGCTTTCGCGGGCGCCCAGCGCACCACGAAGCGGCCGAAGCGGGCGTCGCCCTTCGCGCCGCGCGTCACCACCACCGGCGTCGCCGCGCGCGCCACCGGCCGCTCGAGACGCAACCGGTCGAACGCGACCGCCGCTTCCCACCCCTTCCCCAGAGCCAGCCGCCGCCCTGAGGGTCGGCCGGCGAGCGCCAGCACCTGCCTGGCGCGTGTCGGCCCGAGCACGAGCCCTGAGCGACGCGCCGCTGCGCGCAGCACGGCCGCCGCTAAAGCGTCATCATACCCCCTGAGGGTACCCCGGGCAACGTCGAATCCGGTGGCGTCGTGCTTCAGGTCGATGCCTGGCAAGCAGTTGAGAACGGAGTCCCAGGCGCGGCGATCGACCGCCGCCGCCCTCCCCAGCCGTAGCAGGTCGCCCCGCACTTGCTTCCCGAGGCGGCCCTCCAGCGCCGGGAGCAGGTCACGACGCAACCAGGAACGCACATGGCGCGGGTCCGCGTTGGCCGGGTCCTCGTGGAAGTCGAGGCCCCGCTCGCGCGCGTGCGCCACCAGCTCGCTGTGGGTGAATCCCAGGAGCGGCCGGACGACGCCGCTCTGCGACCGGCTCGCCATCCCGGCAAGCCCGGCGGGAGCGCTGCCGCGCAACGCCCGAAATAGAACCGTCTCGACCTGATCGTCCTGATGATGCGCGGTGACGATCCAGTCGGCGCCGAGGCGGTGGCGCGTCGCCTCGAGCCAGGCATAACGGGCGCGTCGCGCCGTGGTTTCGCTGGCCCCGCTCCCGAGCTCGAGCTTTTCGATCTCGCAGGGAAAGCCATAGCGACGGGCGATGGCGGCGACCTGATCGGCAACACGGTCGCTTCCAGCCTGAATGCCGTGATCGGCGTGCGCGACGATCAGTTGGAGCTGGCGTTCGGAGGCGACGCCTGCCACGAGATCGAGCAGCGCCACCGAGTCGGCGCCCCCCGACACGGCGACGAGCGCCGTCCCCGGCCCCGCGAGCAGGCGACGGCGGTCGAGGTGCTTATGGAAACGTGCGGCGAGTGTCGGCATCGGTCCTTACCTTTACTATACATGGTCAGCCCCGACGACACTTATCAGTTGTTGCGCAATCTCACTTCTCCCGTGGTCGCCATCACCTGTGAGCACAGGGGGAAGCGCAACGGCATGATCCTGGACAGCGCCATCCGGGCGTCGATCGTCCCGACGATCCCGCGCGTAGCGATGTTCGTCCACAAGTTCAACACCAGCCACGACATGATCTTCGCGAGCGGGAGACTGGCGCTGCACCTGCTCAAGCGAGACCAATTCGAGCTGATCCACCAGCTCGGATTCTTCCACCGGACCGAGAAAGACAAGCTCGGCGGCATCCCTCATCACCTGGGAGAGAGCGGCGTGCCAGTGCTGGACGAGTGTTATGCGCATTTCGAGTGCAGCGTGATCAACGCGATGGACACGGGGAGCTCGACCTGCTTCCTGTGCGACGTCCTGGCGGTGGGGTACGGGGCGAGCGCGTCACCGCCGACCGGTGCGGAGGTGATGACGGCGGCGTACTTCCGAGCCAACATCCCTGTCGCGTGGCGTGACGACTATGTGCGGTTGCTCGGCGTCGCTCAGGAGTTTGCGCGGGAGCGGTCGAGGGATATCCGGGCGGTGGAATGGCTTGGAGTCAAATAAAAATGTCGAATGTCCACTATCGAATATCGAATTTCGAAATTCGACATTGGATATTCGAAATTCGACATTCGCCTTAGGTTTCCAGCAGCTCCCTCACCCGCCGCACCAGATCATCCGGCTCGAACGGTTTTTGGAGGTACGGCACGCCCTGCGCCGGGAGGCCGTGGCTCCCGAGCGCCTCGTCGGCATATCCCGAGGCATAGAGGACGCGGGCTTCGGGCCGGAGCGCTCGGAACTTGTCGGCGAGCTCGGCGCCGCTCATCCCCGGCATCACGACGTCGGTCAGCAGTAGATCGATCTTTCCTTCTTGCTCGACCAGCCGCAACGCCTCGCTCCCGTCCGAGGCCTCGAGCACGCGGTACCCGCAACGGCGCAGCACGTCGCGCGCGAGGTGCCGCACTCCCGCCTCGTCCTCCACGACGAGCACCGTTCCCGCCCCGCGCGGTGCCGCCGCCGCGGCGACGGGCGAAGCGACGGGCTCGGCCACCGGACTCTCGGCGGGCGGCAAGTAGACGCGGAAGCGGGTGCCGCGGCCGGGCTCCGAGTCGACGGCGATGAACCCGCCGCTCTGGCGCACGATGCCGTACACCGTCGCAAGCCCCAGGCCGGTTCCCTTCCCCACCTCTTTGGTGGTGAAGAACGGCTCGAACAAGTGCGCTTTCGCCTCGGGGGTCAGTCCCGTTCCGGTGTCGCTCACCGCCACCAACACGTATCCGCCGGGCCGCGCCTCGGGGTGTACCTGCGCCAGCTCGCTGTCGAGCGGCACATTGGCGGTCTCGATCGTGATGCGGCCGCCGCCCGGCATCGCGTCGCGGGCGTTCACGGCGAGGTTCATGATGACCTGGTCAAGCTGGCTCGGGTCGGCGAGCACGGGCGCGAGGCCGGGATCGAGCGACGTGCGCAGCGTGATGTGCTCGCCGATCACGCGGTGCAGGATGCGCTCGATGTCGCGGATCACGACGTTGACGTCGACGACAGTGGGCCGCAGCACCTGTTTGCGGCTGAAGGCGAGCAGCTGGTGGGTGAGGTTCGCGGCGCGGCGCGCTGCGCCGATGATTTCCTGGGCTTCCTCGCGCGCCGTCGCGTCGGCGGGGAGGGTGCGCTCCAGCAGCGTCGCATAGCCGACGATCGCCGTGAGCAGGTTGTTGAAGTCGTGGGCGATGCCGCCCGCGAGCTGCCCCACCGCTTCCATTTTCTGGGCCTGGCGCAGCTGCCCTTCCAGACGGTGCCGCTCCGTGACGTCTTCCACGACGGCGAGCCGCGCCAGGCGCCCCTCGAAATCGATGTCGTCGAACGTGACCTCGACGTCGATCAGGCCCCCGTCATGCCGCTGGTGGCGCAGTCCGGTGGCCCGCGCGGTCCCGCCGCGGTACTGCGCCAGCACATCGCGCAGGCGCTGAGCCTCCTCGGGGGGACGCAGCTCCATCAGCGTCATGCCGAGGAACTCCTCGCGCGTGTAGCCGTAACGGCGCACCGCGGCCTCGTTGACCGCCAGGAAGCGCAGCGTCTCCGCGTCGTACACGAACATCGCCGCCGGATTCCCTTCGAACAGCTGCCGGTACTTGTGCTCGCTCGACTGCAGCTGCTCGGCGGAACGGGTGCGCGCGATCGCCATCGCGACCTGCGCCGAGACGAATTCGAGAATCGCGAGCTCCTCGGGGCCGTAGCGCAGCCCTTCGGTATAGCTCTGCACCGACAGCACGCCGATCGTATCGGCCCCCACCTTCAAGGGCACGCCGAGCCAGTCGACCGAAGGGGCGCCCACCAGCTCGACTTCACCGCGGCGCTCGAGCGCCGCAACCGTTTCGGGCGTGCCGAGCAGCGGCCGGCCGCTGCGCAGCACGTACTCGGTGAGGCCGGACAGCAGGGGGCGCGGGGCGTCGGCGGTGTCGACCTGGTCGACGAAGTACGGGAAGGTCAGGATCCCCGCGGTGCGGTCGTACAGCGCGACGAAGAAGTTCTCCGCCGGCATCAGCTCGCCCACGATCCCGTGGACCGAACGCAGCAGCGCTTCGAGTCCTTCGGCGGCATTGGCGGCTTCGGCGATGAGATACACCGCCTGCTGCACCATCTCGCTGCGGCGCCGCTGCGTGATGTCATTCCACACGCCGACCAATCCCACGACGCGGCCGTCGGGGTCGCGGATCTGGGAGGTGGTGAGGTTGATCGGGAATTCGGTCCCGTCCTTGCGCCGGTTCCACAGCTCGCCGCGCCACGTGCCGGTGCGGGTCGCTTCCCGGATTTCGGTCTGCAGCGCCGGGGGATTCCTCGGGGAGTCGATCAGGGCCGGAGTGAATCCGAGGACTTCGGCATCGGTGTAGCCGTACGTCGTCAGGAACGCCTTGTTGACGAAGGTGAAGCGGCCGTCGAGATCGGTGATGCTGATGATGTCCCCGGTACTCTGGATCGTGTGCGCCAGGAGGCGATTCTGCTCCTCGGTGCGGCGCCGCTCGGTGACGTCCCGGAAGCTCCACACGCGCCCGACGATCGCCCCCTCGATACGCTGCGGCTGCGAGTAGCGCTCGAACACGCGGCCGTCGCTGCACTCGAGGATGTCGAGGCTGGACGCCTCCACGTCGGCGTACAGCTCGCGGACCCGCCGCAGGAAGCCGTCGGGGTCTCTCAGCTGCTCGAGCATGTGCTCGAGCAGGCGCTCGTCCTGGCCGAGGGCGATCACGTCGTCGGGGACGCGCCACAGGGCGAGCAGCTTGTGGTTGTAGGCGGTGATCTTCCCGTCGCGATCCACCACCAGGATCCCGTCGGCGGTGGACTCGAGCGTCGCCGAGTGCAGCGAGAGGGTACGGCGCAGCTCGCCCTCGGCCTGCATCAGGTCGGTGATTTCGCGCGAGCTGCCGACGGTGCCGATTACCTCCCCCGCCCCGTTGCGCAACGGCATTTTCGTGGCGAGGAACCAGCGCTCGGTACCCGCGACCATTTCGATGCGCTCGATCTTGGCGACGAGCGGCTTGCCGCTCGCAATGATCTCCTGCTCGTCGGCGAGGGCGGCGGCGGCGTGCTCGGGGGGAAAGAAGTCGGCGTCGCTCTTCCCGACGGCCGCCTGGGGGTCGTCCACCCCCAGCACGCGCGCCTGCGCCTGGTTGATGCGGGTAAAGCGCGAGTCGGCGTCCTTGAAGTAGATCGGGTCGGGGAGGTGGTCGAGCAGCGCGCTCCAGCGCTCGGCTTCCCGCGTGGCCTCGAGCCGCGCGCCGGCGGGACCGCCGCCCGGCGCATCGCGCAGCGTGCCGTGCACGCGACGCACAACGCCCGAATCGAGCTGAGCGCTGGCGCTGATCTCCACGGCGCGGTGGTCGCCGCCGCGGCGCCGCACGCGCGCGGCGAGCGGCTGTACGGTTTCTCCCTCCATGGTGCGCGACAGCAAGTCGAGCACGGCGGGGAGATCGTCGGTGTGCACGAGCGA
>DATFSB010000404.1:0-5034 GCA_035262825.1 Gemmatimonadales bacterium
TCGGAAGCCCCTTAAGGTTGGCGCCACCATGAGCACGATCATCTCCGTCCGCGCGCGTGAAATCCTGGACAGCCGGGGGAATCCCACCGTCGAAGCCGACGTGACGCTGGCGAGCGGCGCCAGCGGCCGCGCCGCGGTGCCGAGCGGTGCCTCCACCGGCGAGCACGAAGCGGTCGAGCTGCGCGACGGCGATCAGCGGCGCTACGGCGGCAAAGGCGTCCTGGAAGCAGTGAAGAACGTCAACGAGATGATCGGGCCGCGGCTCGAGGGTCTCGCTGCGGAAGACCAGATCTCCGTCGACTACGCGATGCTCGAGCTCGACGGCACGCCCAATAAGGGCCACCTCGGCGCCAACGCGATTCTCGCGGTGTCGCTCGCGGTGGCGCGCGCGGCCGCCGACGACGCCGGGCTGCCGCTGTACCGCTACCTCGGCGGGCCGCTGGCGCACGTCCTCCCGGTGCCGATGATGAACATCGTGAATGGCGGGGCGCACGCCTCCAACACCGTGGATTTCCAGGAATTCATGGTGGTCCCGATCGGCGCCGAGACGTTCCCCGAGGGGCTGCGCCTCGGCGTCGAGGTGTTCCACGCGTTGAAGAAGGTGCTCGCCAAGCGCAGTCTCTCGACGGCGGTGGGCGACGAAGGCGGGTTCGCGCCCAATCTCCCGAACGACGAAGCCGCGCTGGAAGCGATCATGGCCGCCATCGAGGCGGCGGGGCTCGAGGCCGGGAAGGACATCGCCATCGCCCTCGACCCGGCGGCGTCGGAGCTCTACAAGGACGGCAGCTACGTCTTCAAGAAGAGCGGCGCGGGGACGAAGTCGTCGGAGGAGATGGTGGCGCTGTACAAGTCGTGGATCGACCGCTATCCCATCGTCTCGATCGAGGACGGGCTCGCCGAAGACGACTGGGGCGGGTGGGCGAAGCTCACCGAGACGCTCGGCAGCCGCGTGCAGCTCGTAGGCGACGACCTGTTCTGCACCAACGTCGAGCGGCTGGCGCGCGGCATCGAGGAAGACGTCGCCAACGCGATCCTGATCAAGGTCAACCAGATCGGATCGCTCACGGAGACGCTGCAGTGCATCGAGCTGGCGCGCTCCAACGGCTACGGCGCCGTCATCTCGCACCGCTCCGGCGAGACCGAAGACACGTTCATCGCCGACCTCGCCGTGGCGAGCGGGGTGGGGCAGATCAAGACCGGCTCCGGCTCCCGTACCGACCGGATCGCCAAGTACAACCAGCTGCTGCGCATCAACGAGGCGCTGGGCGACGTCGCCCACTATCCCGGGCGGGACCTGTACGGCTTATGACGCGTCCCATGCTGGCCGGGATCGGTGGCGCGGTGGTGCTGGTGCTCGTCGCGGTGCTGGCCGGGGAGTACAGCACCGTCGACTGGCTCAAGGTGCGGAGCCAGCTCGCGCAGGAGCGCGATTCGGTGGAATCGCTCAGGGCCCAGGTCGACTCGCTGGCGCGCGTCGCGCGCGCGCTGGAAAACGATCCCGCCACGCAGGAGCGGGTGGCGCGGGAGCAGTTCGGCCTGATTCGAAACGGGGAAATTCTCTACCGCATCGTCCCAGACCGCTGAGCGGTCAGGGCGCTTCGACTCCAAACGCGAGCGTCAGGCGGTCGAGCACCTCGGCCCGGGAGCCCTGGGCCTGCGTGCCGTTCATGCGCACGCGCTCGATGCCGTAGGCGAGGCGGATCCGTGCGGGCAGCTTGCTCGGAATCAGCGGCAGATCGCGGATCCGTAACGACAGACCGCCCTCACCGCCCATCCCGGTCTGAAATGCCTGCGGGACGTTGACGTTCGCCGAAAACACCTTCCACAGCTCGATGTAGGACTGCACGGCGGGGAGAATCTGTCCCTGCGCGTGGGCACGGCCTTCCCACAGAAACCAGCGTTGCGTTCCCGCGTCGGAGATGTAGGTCCAGGCATGCGGGCCGGCGCGGAGCGAGAGCCAGCTCATCGGCCGCGCGCCGAGCTGGGCGAAGCCCTCGACCACGTCGCGATTGCCGGTCCCCGCCTGATTGAGCTTCCCCTGCCAGTAGCCGAGATCGATCGTGATGTGGTTGTGATAGACGATCTGGCTCTGAAATCCGAACGACGCGCCGGACAGTCTCGTGGTGCTCGGGCCGGTCTGGCTGCTGAGCCGCATCCCGATCCCTGAGACCTCGGCATTCCACCACAGCGGGCGCTGCGCCGCGAGCGGAGTCGCACAGAGCGCGACGAGCGCGCCGGCCGCGAACAGGCGGCGCATCACGGGTTCGCCCCGATCACTTCCGCGGTTCCAGCGTGCACGTCGAGGCGCTTCTGCTGGGCACGGATCACGTTCTCGGCGTTGGTGGTGCGCACCGCGTTCTCCCAGCCCTCGCGCAGCGCGGTGTTGGCGAGAATGTTCTCGGGCAGCGGTTTCCCCGGTCGGTGATGGAAGAATCCGACCAACCCGGCGATCGTCAGCCCGCCAGCGACAGCAAAGCGGCTCCCCGACGGCGACGTGCCGCCCGCGACCAGTCCCGGCAATACCGCGACGGCGAGCCCGATCCCGGCCCCGCGCCCCAACGACTTCAGCCCGGGGCCGGCGGGCTCGTGCTCGGGGAGGTAGAGCGAATCGGGGGGCGGCATCGGCGACGGCAGCGTGTCCTGCGGACCCATCACCAGATCGAGCGGGATGTGGACGATGCGGCCCTGGCGGCCGGTGTTGGTGAGCGACGTGACGGAGAAGACGAGCCGCCCCGAGTCGTTCGCCATGAACAGCGTGTCGTCGCCGGTCCAGAACACCTGCAGCGTGTCGCTGATGGCGCCGGCGTAGAGCGTCTTGACGGTGAAGCCGTCTTCCCGCTCCACCGAGACGATGACCTGGTGGAACGAGCTGGCAAACAGACGTGCCCGGTATCGATCGGCGCCGATGCGGATCGTCGTGTCGCGCGGCAGCTCGACGCGTACGACCTTCGTCGCTTCGCGCGCGAAGTCATAGATCGTCGTGACCTCGGGCGGGAAGACGAGCGGGGAGGGTCGGGCGCGCGGGTTGTGCACCACCAAGCGGCGAAACACGGCGTAGGACGAGTCGCGCTTGTTGCGGAACAGCTCGGCGGCGCCGAGGTAGGTCAACGCGCGGGTGCGTCCGCTGTCACTCAGCGCGTCGGTGCCCGTGATCGCGAGGGCGCGGCGCATCGCGATCGCCGCCGAATCGTAGTCCAGCTGCTGGTAATGGCGCACGCCCGAGGCGACGAGCGCGGCGCTCGCGGACCCCATCGGATCTTGGCCGCCGGCCAGCGCCGGGGCGAGCGCGAGCGCGGCGGCGAGCCACGCCGCCCGGTATCGAGTGCGACGCGTCATTGCGGCTTCTCCGGCAGTACGATGTCCGTCAGCTTGAGCGTCTCGCCCGACTCGATCGTGATCACGGTCTCGTAGGACACGTATCCGTCCCGGGAGACGCGGATGCTGTGCGATCCCGGGGCGACTTTGAGGTCCGCCTGCGGCGTGTTCCCGATCTGCCTGTCGTCGACGTAGAGCACACCCCAGGGCGTCGAGTTGATGAACAGGTGCGCGGGTTCGGCCGCCGTCGGCGTCACCGGCGGTCGTGCGGTCGTCCTGCCGGAGTCGACCGGCGCTGTGGTACGCGGCGGACGTGCCGCCTGCGTCCCGGGCGCGGAGCCCGGCTGCCGGCGCGTCTGGTTGCGCGGGGGCGTAACTGCTTTCGGCGTATCGATGCCGGCTGTGGGTGTCGCGTTGACGTAGACCGGACCGTGTGGTTCCTCGTGCCCCTTGGCGACCCGCCACCAGACGAGCGCCATGAGAATGACGGCGGCGGCCGCGCTCGACCCGATGCGCGTCGAGCGGGGCAGCGCGGTCCAGCGGTGCGCCATGTCCCAGATGCGGGCCCCGATGTTCGGTCCGGGACGCGCGGGCCGCGGCTGATCGGGGAAGAGTAGCGGGGTGCGGTCCTCACCGTTCAGGTGCTCGCCCGCCATGGCCGCGGCGGCGGCGGCCGCGGCGGCCGCCGCGTGATCGTCCGGCGGCGCATTCTCGCGCGCCGGCCAGAGCAGCACCGGCTGGCCACTCACGTCGTCGTCGTCCTCGTCGTCATCGGGGACGGGTCTGGCCACGCGTTCGCGCGCTTCTTCCTTGTCTTCGTCGACGACCTCGAGGTCGTCGCGCGACTCACGCCCGCCCTCGCGATCGACGAGGAGCAGCGGCGGCCGTTGCTCATCAGCCGCCGCCTCGACCGGCGGCGCAGGTTTAGCGGGCGCGGCCGCGACGGCTGGTTTGACCGGCGCGGCCGATGCCGCCGCGGCGGCGGCGGCCGGCGCCCCCGACTTGGCCGGCTCCGGCTTGTGCGTGTGTCGCTCCGCCTCGATGAGCTTGAGCAGCGGGTGCATCGCCGATTTTCCGGCGACCGGCTCGGGCGCGCGGGAGAGAGGCAACGGCAGCACCGCCGGCTCGGTGGACGAAACCCCGGCGAGGGCGGTGGCGAGGTCGAGCACGCCGGCAAAGCGGTCTTCCGGTTCATGCTTCATGGCGCGCGCCAGCGCCGCGGAGACGCTGGCCGGGAGGTCGGGCCGCGACTCGGCGAGGAGCGGAACGGGGCCCTCGAGGTGGTGCACCATGATCTCGTCGAGCGTCTCACCGACGAACGGCGGACGGCGCGCGAGGCAGGCGAAGGTGAGCACGGCGAGGGCGTACTGGTCCGAGGCGGGACCGCAGACGCCGTCCGAGCCGAACCGCTCCGGCGCGCTATGTCCGAAGTTTTCTTCGATCGACAGCTCGGGCTGGCGACGCGGCACCGTGCTGAACGCAGAGGAGAGGCCGAAGCCGGCGACGCGGTCCCAGCCTTCGGGATCGACGAGGATATTCGCCCGCTTGAGGTTGCCGTGGGTGATGCCGCGGCGGTGGCCGTACTCGAGGGCGCTGGCGATCTGCTCGACGAGCCGCAGGCAGGTCTTCAGATCCATGCGGTCGGCGGTGCGCAGCAGGTCGCCGAGGGAGCGGCCCTGGACGTATTCCATGGCGTACCAGACGGCTTCGTCGGTGGCG
>DATFSB010000405.1:0-5823 GCA_035262825.1 Gemmatimonadales bacterium
CCGTACTCCATCATCGCCCTGGCGTGGAACGAGCCGTCGCGGCCGGTGATCCCCTGCACGAGGAGGCGCGTCTTCTTGTCGATGAAGATGCTCACCGGGCACCCCCCGCCGCCGCGACCGCCTGCTGTACCGCCTGGTCCATATCGGTGAGCGCGTCGAAGCCGGCCTTCTTGAGGATGCGCATCGCTTCCTGCTCGTTGGTGCCCGTGAGGCGGATGACGATCGGAACCTTGAGGGGGAACTGCGCCGTCGCCTGGACGATGCCGTTGGCGACGTCGTCGGTGCGGGTGATCCCGCCGAAGATATTGAACAGGATCGCCCGCACGTTGGGATCGGCGGTGATGATCTTCAACGCGTTGACGACCTTCTGGGGATTCGAGCTGCCGCCGATGTCGAGGAAGTTCGCCGGCTCCCCGCCGTAGTACTTCACGAGGTCCATCGTCGCCATCGCGAGCCCCGCCCCGTTGACGCAACACCCCACCGAGCCCTCGAGCTTGATGAACGTCAGCCCCGCCTCGCGGGCCTGCACTTCGGCCGGCGCTTCGGCCGCTGCATCCCGCAGCGCCGCGATCGCCGGCTTGCGGTCGAGCTCGTTGTCGTCGATCACGATCTTGGCGTCGAGCGCCAGCACCTTGCCGTCGGGTGTGGTGACGAGCGGATTGATCTCGGCGAGCGACGCCCCGACGTCGTAGGCGGCGCTGACCAGCTGCTGCATGATCCCGGCAGCGGCGCGCGCTTTCGTCACGTCGGGATAGAGCTGAAAGGCGAGGGCGAGCGCCTGATGCGCCAGCAGGCCGTAGCGCGGATCGATCGCGCGGCGGTGGATCTTCTCCGGTGTCTTGGCCGCCACTTCCTCGATGTCGATCCCGCCGGCGGCGCTGACCATCAGGAGCGGGCGCTGCGACTCACGATCGACGATGACGCCGAGGTAGCTCTCGGAGGCGATGTCGGTGGCGGGGACGACCAGCACCTTCTGCACGGTGAGGCCCTTGATCGTCATCCCGATGATCTTGGTCGCGACCGCCTCCGCCTCGTCGGGAGTCTTGGCGAGCTTCACGCCGCCGGCCTTGCCGCGGCCGCCGGCATGCACCTGCGCCTTGACGACGACGGAGCCGCCGAGCCGCGTTGCAGCCGCCTTGGCGGCCGCCGGCGTCGTGACGACCTCGCCGTCCGGCACGGGGATCCCGTGGCGGCGCAGAATCTCCCGCGCCTGGTACTCGTGCAGGTTCACTGCCGCTCCTTCGTGATGGTCGTCCCCGCTTCACCCGCCAGCGCGGCGAGGCCGTGCGCCAGCTCCGCGATCACCGCCCGCTCGCCGCCCGAGCGGACGAAGTCGGCCGCCGCTTCGACCTTGGGGCGCATGCTTCCCGCGCCCAGATCGCTCCCCTGCAGCAGCTGGTCGGCTTCGGCGAGCGACATCCTGCGGACCGCCTGCTGCGCCGGGGTGCCCCAGCCGCGGTAGACGGCGTCGACGTCGGTCAGAATCAACAGCACCTGCGCCCCGATGTCGCGCCCCAGAATCGCGGCGACCCGATCCTTGTCCGCCACGGCGTCGAGCCCCTCGAGCTTGAGCCCGGGGTCGTCGTACACCGGCGGCCCGCCGCCCCCGCAGGCGATGACGATATCGCCGTCTTTCACGAGCGCCTGCACCATCGCCCGTTCCACGATCGCAACCGGCCGCGGGCTCGGCGCGAGGCGCCGCCACCGCCCCGGCTTGTCTTCCCGCACCGCAATGCCGCGTGCCTCGAGCCGGGCGACGCCGACCTGGTCCAGGGCATTTCCGATCGGCTTCACCGGCACCCGCAGCTGCGGGTCGTTGGCGTCGCACAGCGTCTGCGTGATCAGCGTGACCACGGTGCGCTCCACGCCGGCGCGCGCCAGCGCGTTCTGGAGCGACTGCTGGATCATGTAGCCCATCCACCCCGCGGTCGCCGCGACGAGCACGCCCAGCGGCAGCGGCTCCAGCCGGTCGGCGGCCAGCTCGTTGCGCGCCAGCTCATCCCCCACCTGCGGGCCGTTGCCGTGCACCAGCGCGATGTGCCACCCCGCGCGCGCCAGATCGACGATCGGCGCGAGACTCTCGCGCGTGTGCCGGAACTGATTCGTGATCGTGGGGCGCTCGTTGCCCGGGGCGACGGCGTTTCCCCCCAGCGCGACGACGATCGTTCCAGCTCCAGCGGGCGACACGGGCGCGATATCTAGTAGCCTCCCGATGGCCAGACAAGCTGGCGGTGGGACGGGCTGGCAGGCGGATGGGCGGATGGGCGGATGTACATATGCAACTCGACCGCCTGACCGCTTGACCGCCTGACCGCCTGACCGCCTGGCCGCCTTCTGATGCACCGGCAGTGTGGGAACAACCGCCCGCCTCTTGGCCCCCAGCAAATCTCCCAGCTGCCGGTACACCTGCCCGAACCGCTCGAAGTCGCGCGACACCAGCGCCGAGTCGAGCTGGCTGAAGAGGCGCTGTGCGAGGGACCAGCGGTGGGCCATGCTCGAGTCCTCGCCGCCCGGCGGGCCGGCGAGCGTCAGCTCGCGCAGCGCGCCGCTGATGCTCGTTCCCACGCTGCTGCGGTTCCCCCAGGTGAGAAAGACCTTCTCGATGTGCGGCGGCTCTCCGTGCTCGGCGGTGAACCGCGCCTGCACCAACGCAAGATGTCCACCGGCCATCCACAGCCGCAGCGGCCCGGTCTGGATGTCGACGGTTCCGAGGACCGGCGATGGGGCCGGGTCGGCGGGTGGAGCGCTCACCGACCACAACTCGGGGCCGCGATCCCCGAAGCGGCCGAGCATCAGGAGATGCAGCCGGGTCGTCGCCCCTGAGCTCCTCGTGAACCCCTGCACCAGCCATGGCGTCGCGTCGCCCGGCAACAACAGGTCGGTCGGGTCGTGCGACGTGAGCTGCCAGTTCTCCGACTTGGGGGCGGCAGCGAGGATGCGGTTGGCTGCGAGCGTGAAGTTCCCCTGGGGGAACCGCAGCGAGCGCATGAGCGCGGGCGGCGCGCTGTCGGCTGGCTCGATCAGCGTCCGGAACACGTGGGCCCACGCCGCGGTGACCGAGTCGGCGCCGGGGACCTGCCAGAAGCGCGTTTCGCCAGTCGTGCCGCGCATGGCGGCGACGATGCCGGCGCGCAGCAGACGCGCTGGCCCGTCGGGCGTCGCGACCGCGGGGACCAGGGGAAACGTCTCGGTCGAGACGTACCCCAGCGCGCGCCACCACAGGGAGCCATCCACCAGCACCGGCTCGGCGTCGGCGAACCGCGCGAAAGGCGCCAGCAGCGCGAACCGCTCACCCGGCGTGCGCCGCCATTGCAGCTGCTCCGCCGGCGTCGTCTCGCGGGCGATCTCCGGGCTCTGCAGCACCCACGCCAGGGCGATCTTGCGCCAGGTGCCGGTCAGCGGAATGCCCGACGCGGCCTGCGCGGCTCGGTCCGTCACGGCATACTGGCCGAATCCCGCTCCAAACCACTCCAGCGAGTCGCGTACGTCGAGCGGCGCTGGAGCCAGCGCTCCGCTGTCGGTCTCGACGAGTCCCAGCGGTGCGCCGGTCGCGGTGCGTGCACCGCGATGCACCTGCTCCCACGTCGGCTGCGGCTTCAACGAGGAAAGCGCCGTGTCGTTCGGCGCGCGGGCCACGAGCCACAGCGGCGTTCCGGCGGTGGAATGCGACAGCTGGACACCGCCCACCGTCTCAACTGCTTGCAGCCGACTGCGCGCCACGGCGGCGACCCATTGCGGACTCCACAGCGGCTCGGCGGCGATGAACGCCGTAATCGTCGGAAACCCTGCGAAGTCGGTGCGCAGGTGCGGATTCGCGCCGAACGCCATCTCCTCGAAGACCCGTCGGTCCTCGGGGTACAACTCCGCCGCGTTACGAGCGCCGACCGTCGGCAGGATGCCATACACGAGGAGCAGTGCGAGTCCCACGACGCCCCAGCCCGTCGCCGGCCAGCGGGGACGGTCCCACCAGATCCAGGCGACGCTCAGCGCCCCCGCGAGCCCCGCTGCCACGCCGATGACCCAGGAGCCGCGGACCCGCACGGAGATGAGCGAGGTCGACAGCGCACCGTGCAGTCCCGCCACCACCTCGGCGGGATCGAGCAGCGCGCCCCACAGGATCGCGGCCGCGACCCCGGCGCCCAGCACGCCGAGGTGTGCCCGGGCGTGCGGGCTCGCAACCAGCCGCCCGCGCTGCCAGCGCAGCGACCCGATGCCGAGGTAGAGGAAGCCGCACAGCACGGCGGCGGTCAGCGTGGAGATCAGCAGGAACTGCTCGCGCTCGATCGCCCAGGGCAGGGTCTGCGCGTAGTACCCGGCGTCCTTGTGGAGGATGGGATCGGGGTGGCCGAACAGCAGGCGTGGTGCGTTCGCCAAAAAGGCTTCGCGCCACCAGTCGCCCGTTCCCCACGAGAGGCCCAATCCGAAGACGATGCCGATGACGATGGCGAGGGTGAGGAGGAGGCGCTGCGGAACCGCTTCGACGATCTCGAGGTTGCCGATACGGCGCGGCATCTGCACCGAGCCGATGGCGCGATAGACGATGTAGAGGTTGCCGCTGCCCCACACCACCGCAATGGCGATCACCAGCCAGTGGGTCACCCGCTGCCAGAAGCGGATCTCGAGATAGACCGGGCCGCCGCGGACGGTGGCGGCCCAGGCATGCTCGACGGTTTCTACGGCGAGCCAGCGGCCGGCGACGAGCAGCACCGCCACACACGCCGCCGCAATCAGCAGCGCGCGGCCGCGGCGCCGCCCACCCACGGTCACGGCCCGGACGCGTGGCGCGCCAGCCACCCCTCGACTTCGCCACGGTACGCCGCGAGCGCCGCGGGCGATTTCGCCTCGAAGCGCATCACCAGCACCGGCTGCGTGTTCGATGCCCGGAGCAGTCCCCACCCCTCGGCGAACTTGATCCGCACGCCGTCCAGAGTGGAGACGGGATACTTGGTCGCGAAGTATCGCGCCGCTTCTTCCACCAGCGGAAACTTGCGCTCGTCGGGACAGTCGACTCGCATCTCCGGCGTCGACACCGTCTGCGGCAGGTCGGCGAGGTGCCGGGACAACGGCCCCGGGCTCCCCGCGATGTACTGCAGCAGCCGGGCGGCGGCGAACAACGCGTCGTCGAATCCGAACCAGTCGCCCCCGAAGAAGACGTGGCCGCTCATCTCGCCGGCCAGCGGCGCCCCGGTGTCTTTCATCTTCTGCTTGATGAGCGAGTGCCCCGTCTTCCACATCGTCGGCACGAGGCCGGCACGCTCGAGCTCTTCCGGCAGGATCTCCGAGCACTTCACGTCGAAGATGACCGGCTTCCCCTTCCCGAATCGCTGCGCCAGATCGCGGCCGAACAGGACCAGCAGCACGTCGCCGAAGATCGGCGTTCCCTGCTCGTCCACGGCGCCGATGCGGTCCCCGTCGCCGTCGAACGCGATCCCCAGCTCGGCCTTCTCCTTTTTCACCGCCGCCTGCAGGTCCTTCAGGTTCTCGACCACCGTCGGATCGGGGTGGTGGTGCGGAAAACGGCCGTCGGAGGTGTCGAACAGCGCCACGACGTCGCATCCCAGATCGCGCAGCGTCTGGATCGCGACGAGACTCGTGACGCCGTTCCCGCAATCGGCGACGACCTTCACGCGCCGGGCCAGCGGCGTGTTGTGCTTCACGATCGCGGCACGGTACGCCGCCAGCACACCCGTGTCCGCAACGCGCGTCCCCCCCGACCTCTGGTCGAGCTCGTCGGCGCTGATCATCTCGTAGAGCTTCTGGATGTCGTCGCCGTAAATCGCTTCTCCCAGGAGCACCATCTTGAAGCCGTTGAACTCCGGGGGA
>DATFSB010000406.1:0-6627 GCA_035262825.1 Gemmatimonadales bacterium
AGGAATCTCCCCTAAACGACAACGCCCGCCTGAACGACGCCGCGGGCATCGCTTTTTAGCACCTTGTTTAACGTGGCGGCAATACGCGGCAAATGACCACGGTTCGTCGATTGTCCTGCGATCTTACAGGGCCAGGATGGACGTGTCAAGGGCCCGGGTTGACAACCCGGGCGAGAACACGTAACCTCGGTGGCCCGACGCATTTCGAACGCTGACGAGGAGACGGATCCACCGATGTTCTCTGCTGTCGCGCTGCTGCTGGTCATTCTGCTGCTGGTCCTGTTGGGACCGGCAGGGACCCGCGGCGCGTCGCGACTCGAGAATACCGCTTGAATCGCTAACGAAGCAGAAGCAACCGACCGACGCCGCGAGTCCCAACGACCCGCGGCGTTTTTGTTTCATCACCCTTTGCATCGCTCCTTTCGGGAGAGCGACGGAGCACACAATGGTTCGCGATGTCCTGGTCTTCGACACCACCCTCCGCGACGGCGAGCAAGCGCCGGGCAATACGATGACTCCCGAGGAGAAGGTCCGCCTCGCCCGGCAGCTGGACGCACTCGGCGTGGACGTGATCGAGACGGGCTTCCCTGCCGCCTCCGAAGGGGACTACCTCGGGGTCAAGGGCGTCGCCGCCGAGGTACGGCGACCCGTGTTGGCGGCGTTGGCCCGCTGCGCGACCAAGGACATCGACCTGGCGGGTGAGGCGCTGCAGGGAGGGGGCGCCGCGCGCCCCCGGATCCACGTGTTCATCGCGACCTCCGACATCCACCTCCAACACAAGCTGCGTATCGACCGGGAGGCCTGTATCGCCGCGGCGCAGGAAGCGATCCGCCGCGCCCGCCACTACACCGACGACGTGGAGTTCTCGGCCGAAGACGCGAGCCGCACCGATCTCGATTTCCTCTGTCGGGTGGTCGAGGCGGCGATTGCCGAAGGTGCGACCACGATCAACCTGCCGGACACCGTGGGCTATGCCCTGCCGGGCGAGTACGGCGAGATGTTCCGTATTGTCCGAACCCGTGTGCCGGGCGCGGACCGCGTCGTGTTCAGCTGTCACTGTCACGACGACCTCGGCCTCGCGGTCGCCAACTCCCTGGCGGCGATCGACGCCGGCGCGGGACAGGTGGAGTGTACGGTGAACGGCATCGGCGAGCGTGCCGGCAACGCGGCGCTCGAAGAAATCGTGATGGCGAGTCGCGTGCGGCCGACGGTGGCACAGTTTCGCTGCAACATCACAACCGAGGAGATCTACCGCACCAGCCGGCTCCTCTCACACCTCACCGGTGACCACCCGCAGCGCAACAAGGCGATCGTCGGGCAAAACGCCTTCGCCCACGAAGCCGGTATCCATCAGCATGGCGTGCTCCAGCGGGGCCTGACGTACGAGATCATGCGACCGGAGACGGTGGGCGTGCCCCACTCCACGCTCGTGCTGGGCAAACACTCGGGGCGGCACGCCCTGGAGCGCCGCTTCCATGAGCTGGGGTACGAACTCAAGGAGGCGGAGCTGGAGCACCTTTATCGGCAGTTCACCGCTCTCGCCGATCGCAAACGGGAGATCCTCGACGAGGATCTGCTGGCGCTGGTGCACGACGGCTTCCACGACGCGCCGGAGCGCTACCAGTTCACGCACCTCCGAGTGGTCTGCGGGACGGTGGGCGCCTCCGCCGAGGTGCGGATGAGCGGCCCCTGGCGGGGCGAGCGGCAGGCGACGGCGAACGGAGACGGACCGATCGCCGCGACGTTCGCGGCCGTGAGCGAGATCGTCGGCAAGCCGGTCGAGGTCACGAACCTGGCGATTCAGTCCGTGACGCCGGGACGCGACAGCCTGGGCCAGGTTTCTCTGCAGGCGCGGGTCAACGGCAAGTCATTGACCGGTCACGGCGCCTCCACCGACATCGTAGAGGCGAGCGCCCGGGCACTCGTCAACGCGATGAACAAGGGACTCTATGCCGACCAGCTGGAAGACAAGGCGCTGAACTCGATCGACTTGTGGGGCGTGTGACCATGGGCGAACAGCTGTCGGGCGCGCAGATCCTCTGCCGCGTGCTGCTCGAAGAAGGGGTGGACCTGATGTGGGGTTATCCCGGGGGCGCCATCATGCCCTTCTATAACGCGCTCCCCGACTACCCCGGACTGCGTCACATCCTCGTCCGGCATGAGCAGGCGGCGGCGCACGCCGCCGACGGATATGCCCGGGCGAGCGGCCGCCTCGGCGTGTGCGTGGCGACGTCAGGCCCGGGAGCCACCAACCTGGTGACGGGGCTCGCGACCGCGCACATGGATTCCTCACCGATCCTGGCGATTACGGGTCAGGTACCGCGCCCGATGATCGGCCGCGACGCGTTTCAGGAAACTGACGTGATCGGGCTGACGCTCCCCGTGACCAAGTACAGCCATCAGGTGACGGATGTGAGCGAGTTGGCGCAGCGGGTGCGCGAGGCGATCGCCATCGCTCAGGACGGCCGCCCCGGACCGGTCCTGATCGATGTGCCGAAGGATGTTCAGAACCAGAAGACTGACTACCAGGTGGCAGGTGCCAGGAGTCAGGTGTCAGGGGGGGTGCGGGAGGGCACCTGGAACCTGACACCGGACACCCGACACCTCATTCAGCAAGCCGCCAAGCTGATCGGGGAAGCACAACGTCCTCTGATCATGATCGGTCACGGGGTAATCCTCGCCAACGCGTACGGGGAGGTGCGCCAGCTCGCCGAGCGCACGGGGTTCCCGGTGATCACGACGCTGCTCGGGATCAGCGGCTTCCCCGAATCGCACCCGCTGCACCTCGGCATGCCGGGGATGCACGGCGAGGTGCACGTGAACCGGGCGATCCAGCATGCCGACCTGATTGTGGGAGTCGGGCTGCGCTTCGACGATCGCGTGACGGGCAACACGGCCGGCTTTGCACCGCACGCCAAAATCATCCATGTGGATCTCGATGCCTCGGAGATCGGGAAGAACGTCCCGACCACGCTGGGGATCGTGGGCGACGTGAAAGCGGTCGTGAGCGATTTGCTGGGCGCGATCGTTCCCCGGCGGTGCGACCCGTGGCGCGAAGAGATCGGGAGCTTCGTGCGGCAGCGACACGAGAGCTTCCGCGGCGATCTGTCTCCAGAGAACATCGCAGCCACGATCCACAACGTCGTGGGAGAGCGCTCGACCATCGTCACCGACGTGGGCCAGCATCAGATGTGGGTGGCGAAGCTCTACCCCTACCGGCGTCCCAACTCGCACATCACGTCCGGCGGTCTGGGCACGATGGGATTCTCGGTGCCCGCGGCAATGGGCGTCGCGCTGGCGCGTCCCGGCGAGCCGGTGTGGTCGATCTCGGGTGACGGCGGGTTTCAGATGAACCTGCAGGAGATCGCGACGATGGTGCAGGAGAAGATTCCCGTGAAGATGGGGATCTTCAACAACGGCTACCTCGGCATGGTGCGCCAGTGGCAGCAGTTCTTCCACGAACGCCGCTACTCGGCCACCCCGATCTGGAGCCCCGACTATGTGAAGCTCGCCGAAGCGTACGGCATCGCGGGGTGGCGCGTCGAGCATGCGCGGCAGCTGCGCGAGACCGTAGCGCAGGCCAACGCCACGCCCGGCCCGACGTTGATCGAGTTCGTCATCGAGCAGGAAGCGAACGTGTTCCCGATGATTCCGCCGGGCGCGTCGTTGTCCGAGCCGATCGAGGCCGAGCCTGCGGGAGCATCGCGCACGTGACGGCGCATTCCGACGCGCCCCGCGCGCTGACGGTGCTCCTGGACCGGGATCTCCTGGCGCTGAATCGCGTCGTGGGTGCGCTGCGCCGTTACAACCTGGCGATCGAGGGCATCACCCTCGGCCCGGCCGAGTCGCCGGGCCGCGATTGGCTCACCATTACGCTGAAGCGGGACAGCGCAACGCTGGACACGACGGTGCAGAAGCTGCGCCGCGTGTCCGGGGTGCGCGCCGCGGCGCTGCTTCCCATTGATCGGGCGGCGACCGAAGCGCCTGCGCTCGAGACACGGGCAGCTCCATCTGCCACTACACCACAAAGCGAGACCACTATGTCGACCAGCGAATTGCGGGTGTACTACGACGCCGACGCGGAGCTCGACCGCCTGCGTGGCCGCACGGTGGCGGTGATCGGGTACGGCAGTCAGGGCCACGCACACGCGCTGAACCTGAAGGAAAGCGGTGTGACGGTCATCGTGGGGCTCCGGCCCGGCGGTCCGTCGTGGGCCAAAGCCAAAGCCGATGGGCTCGATGTCCGCTCCGTGAGCGACGCCGCCCGCGCCGCCGACGTCATCATGATGCTCGTCCCCGATCAGCACGCACGGGCCGTGTACGATCGCGAGGTGGCCGCTCACGTCACGCCGGGCAAGACGCTGATGTTCGCCCACGGCTTCAATGTGCACTACAAGGAAATCACGCCGCCCTCGGGTGTGGACGTTTCGATGGTGGCACCGAAATCCCCCGGCCACCTGGTGCGCAGCGAGTTTCAGGCGGGGCGCGGCGTGCCGGCGCTGGTCGCCGTGGCCACCGACGCCAGTGGCGCGGCCCTCCCCAACGCCCTGGCGTACGCCGCGGGCATCGGCTGCACGCGTGCCGGCGTCCTCCCCACGACCTTCCGCGAGGAGACCGAGAGCGACCTGTTCGGCGAGCAGGTGGTGCTGTGCGGTGGCGTGACGGCGCTGATCAAGGGCGGGTTCGAGACCCTGGTCGAAGCGGGCTACGCCCCGGAATTGGCCTACTTCGAGTGCCTCCACGAGCTGAAGCTGATCGTCGACCTCATGTACCGCGGCGGCATGAAGTTCATGCGCTATTCCATCAGCGACACCGCGGAGTACGGCGACTACACCCGCGGCCCGCGGATCGTCACGCCGGCGGTGCGCGACACGATGCGGCAGATCCTCGCCGACATCCAGAACGGCGCCTTCGCCCGCGAGTGGATCGACGAGAACAAGACCGGCGGCGCCAACTTCCAGCGGCTGCGCCAGGCCGATCGGGACCACCTGATCGAGCAGGTAGGCGCCCGGCTGCGCGCCATGATGCCGTGGTCGGAGGAGGGAAAGGCGGCAGCGGCGACTCCCCTGGCACGGCCGGGACGGGCGCCGGCGCCGGCGCCGGTTCGGGGAGACGAGCGCGTCGCGGCGCGGTGAGATGAGCGGGCCCGCTCCCCGAACCCTGTTCGAGAAGGTCTGGGACGCGCACGTCGTGCACCGGCTCCCCGAGGGGCCGGAGCTGCTCTACGTCGACCTCCACCTGGTGCACGAGGTGACGTCGCCGCAGGCATTCGAAGGCCTGCGGCTGAAGCAGCGCGGGGTGCGGCGGCCCGGGCTGACGGTGGCGACGATGGACCACAACGTGCCCACCGACGATCGCTCCCGTCCCCTCGCCGACCCCATCGCGGCGCGCCAGATCGAAATCCTGGCCACGAACGCGCGTGACTTCGGGATCGAGCTGTTCGATTTGCGCTCACCGAGCCAGGGCATCGTGCACGTGATCGGCCCCGAGCTGGGGCTGACGCAGCCCGGCATGGTGATTGTGTGCGGCGATTCTCACACGTCCACCCACGGAGCGTTCGGAGCGCTCGCCTTCGGCATCGGCACGAGCGAAGTGGAGCACGTCCTCGCCACGCAATGTCTCGTCGCCTCCCGGCCCCGCACCATGGAAGTGCGATTCGACGGCACCGTTCCCGCAGGGGTGACTCCGAAAGACATGATCCTCGCCCTGATCGGCCGCATCGGCACGGCGGGCGCCACCGGCTGTTGCATCGAGTACACGGGAGAGGCGATCAGGCAGCTGTCGATCGAGGGACGGATGACGATCTGCAACATGTCGATCGAGGCCGGGGCGCGGGCCGGGATGATCGCTCCGGACGAAGCGACGTTCGCCTACCTGGCGGGCCGGCCACGCGCACCGCAGGGCGAGGCGTGGGAGCGGGCGGTGGAACGCTGGCGCGATCTCGCCGGGGACCCGGGAGCGCGCTACGACGAAACCGTGACGCTCGACGTGTCCGACCTGGCGCCCCAGGTCACCTGGGGCACGAATCCCGGCATGGTCGCGGCGATCACGGACGCCGTGCCCGACCCCGCGGACTTCCCCACCGCGGCCGAGCAGAGTGCGGTGCGCCGTGCCCTCGCGTACATGGCGCTCGACCCCGGGGTGCCGCTCAAAGGGCTCGCCGTCGATCGGGTATTCATCGGCTCGTGCACCAACGCGCGCGTGGAAGATCTCCGCAGCGCGGCGCGCGTGGTGCGGGGGCGACGCGTCTCGTCGCGAGTGCGGGCGATGGTGGTGCCTGGCTCCCAGGCGGTCAAGGCGGAGGCCGAAGCCGAAGGGCTCGATCGCGTGTTCACCGAAGCCGGGTTCGAGTGGCGCAACGCGGGGTGTTCGATGTGTCTCGGCATGAATCCCGATGTGCTCCAGCCCGGAGAGCGCTGCGCCGCGACCTCGAATCGCAACTTCGAGGGGCGACAGGGGCGCGGCGGCCGCACCCATCTGATGAGTCCGGCGATGGCCGCCGCTGCGGCGATCGCGGGTAGGCTGGTGGACGTGCGAGAGTGGTCGTGAGCGCGCCGTTTATCCGACACACGGGGCGGGTTGCCGCGCTGCCGCGGGTCAACGTGGACAACGACCAGATCGTTCCCA
>DATFSB010000407.1:0-21695 GCA_035262825.1 Gemmatimonadales bacterium
GCCTTGCCGAGGTCGGTGAACAGCGCACCCTGGATTCCCGGGAGCTGCGCCGCGCCGAATGGAAATCCGAGCGACACGTAGTCGGTAATCGGGAAGCGCCATTCCCCCGACAACAGCCAGGCGCGCGTCCCCGAGACGTAGCCGAAATACGGATAGCCGCGCAGCCCCCACGAGCCACCAATGTTGATCAGCCGCGGCCGCTCGCCCCCCGTCCAGTAGCCGAGCGCGCGCACGGCGAAGGCGCTGCGGCGCGTCGTCCGATAGTAATGCCGGTAGTCGGCCGAGAGGACGTACGAGTCGAAGCGTCCGTGGTTGACGTCGTTCACGAGACCGGCCGTGGCGGTATAGCGCTCGCCGTCGATCGGCCCCGTGGGCAGCCAGAGACTGTTGTCCTTGACGTAGGTGAGGTAGTTGGCGGCGAGCCAGGCGACCCGGCGCGGCTCGCTCACGACGCTCGACGCGAAATCGAAGCGGTCGGAGTGCTCGAGCCGGAACTCCGCCTCGAGGCGCCGGAAGCGGGACAGCGGGTAGCGCAGCTGTCCCAGTACGCCGTAGGAGGTCTCCTGGAACAGGCTGGTGAAGTCGTTTTCATAGAACAGCCCGCGCAGCCGGTAGGCGCCGACGCCCCAGTTGGTGCGGTGCGTCTGATTCAGATAGAAGACCGAGCCGGAGATGTTGTCGAGCAGGTTGCCGAAGCCGCTCCCCGAATACGCAAACGACGATACCGTCCCGATGAGCTGGTGGTCGTTGAGGAGGTCGCTGAACAGCAGCACCGCCCCCTGCTCCGAGCCGAGCCCCGGCGCTACCGCCGCCTCGCCCGCCGCGAAGTCGAGCCCGAAATGCTGTTTGTAGGGCGTCGGCGCGGCCTGCGCCACCGCGGGCTCCGTCAGCTCGGGCCACTGCCATGTCGCGGGCGGAGGCGCGCTGTCCAGCGCCACCACCGTAGGACCGGTGTCGGACCGCGCCGTCGCATGGTACAGATTGAACGAGAGATCGGCGAAGCCGCCGAATACGTACCCCGCCGTGCTGTCGACGAACTGCGGATCGAATGCGCCGCCCAGGGCCGCTGTTTCGCGTCGCCCAGTGCCCGCCACGTCGACCGAATAGATCTGCAGCGAACCGTCGCGGTCGCTCGTGAACCAGATGCGTCCCGAGGGCGCCCAGCGCGGCGTTTCATCCTGCCAATTGCCGTACGTCAGATAGCGGACCGCCCCGGTCGCGAGATCGAGCAAGAAGAGGTTCTTCGCTCCCTGCGCGCCGAACGGCGTCCGGTCGGATGCGAATACGACGGTCTGCCCGTCAGGGCTCACCGATGGATCGATGTCCTGGTAGCGATCCGACGTCAGCCGCTCGAGCCGTCCCTCGGGCAGCCACAGGCGGTACAGATCGGAGTATCCCGACACCGCGAGACCGCTGAACACGACGCTTTTCCCGTCGGGGGCCCAGGTGGGCGACAGAATCGAGACCAACCCCGCGAATTGATAGCGTCCGACGAGCCGGTCGGTCTTGAGATTCCAGAACATCAGCGCGTCGCGCGATTCGAAGCGACTGCCGAACACCGCGATCCCCGCGGGATTCACCCCGATGCGCGATTCGAAATAGTGGAACGACTCGAACTGCGGCGTGCGCTCGCCGTGCACCACGATGTGTGTGTCGTGCCCCTCGAGATTCTTGCTGTAGATGCTGGCGTAGCCATCGGCCGGCGAGAAATACAGCACTCGCGTGATGCTGTCCCCCGGGAGCCGGTAGGCGGTCGGCTTGATCGCGAGTCGCGTAATCAGCGACGCCGTGAGCGCGAGCGGCTTGCTCGCCGCGACATCGGTGAAATAGCGGCGCCGCATCCAGTATTGCCACTCGTCCGACAGCTGAGCGAGCGAGCGGCCGTACAGCTCCCGCAGCGCATCGTCGAACGACTGGTATTTCCAGATGTCGTGATACAGCGCAGCGATGCGCCAGTCGCCGTACGTCGTCCCCAGATAGCGCACGATGCTGCCACCGATCGGATAGATGATCCCGCCGCCGGCATAGGCCAGCTGCGGCAGCGACGGGAGGCGACCCGACACCGTCAACTCCCGCAGGATCATCTCGTCGCGCGAGTCCTCTCCCGCCGAGAAATATTCGGCGAGCCCTTCGGTCCACCACAACGGCAGCGAGGCGTGCGTGGTGCGGGGATACCGCAGGTACGCCTCGGTCGAGAGCGACAGCTGAAACACGTGCACCAGTTCGTGCCGCAGGGTGTGGCGGAAGTCGGAATAATTGCCGGTGAACGGCAGCGTCACCCGTCGCTTCAGAAAATCGGTGACCCCGAGCAGCTCCTCCGGCGGCGCGTAGGGGAGCACGTTGGTCTGCTCGAAATCGGTGTGCGACGCGTAGATGATCAACGGGATGCGGTGCTGCACCGAGTGGCTGAAGCGCCGCTCCAGCACGCCGTAGCTCTCCTCCGCGTAGCCGAGTGCGACGCGGGCCAGCTCCTCTTCCTCGGGATAGAAGTAGAGGTCGACGTGCTCGCCGGGGAGGACGCGCCAGGCGAAGCTCTGGTACTGGATCTTGTTCTGCCCGAAATAACCGAGCTGCGCCACGAGCAGGCGCGGGCTCCCGTACACCAGCGCGATGAGCAGCGCGAGTCGGACCGCGCGCAGGCTCACCGGTGCATGCTCCGGATGCGGTCACCCTGGGCGAGCGACAGCAGCGCACGGGCGTCGCCGCTCAGACGGCCGAAGATCGTATACGTCCCGTCGAGATGCGGCTGATCCGAATACGTGATGAAGAACTGGCTGCCGCCGGTGTCGGGACCCGAGAGCGCCATCCCCACGGAGCCGGTAGAGTAGTGCAGCGGGTTGATCTCGTCGCGCAGCAGCGTCCCCGGACCGCCCCACCCGTCGCCTCGCGGATCGCCCGCCTGGACGACGAAGTTGGGCACGACACGGTGCCACGTCTGGCCGTCGAAGTAGTGCCGGTCGACGAGCGCCAGAAATGCCGCCACCGTCAGCGGTGCCTGCACCGGCAGCAGCTCGATGGTGAGCGTGCCACGGTCGGTTTCGATCGTGACCTGAGGGTTGGGCTGCCCCATCGTCGATGGCAGCAGGTAGCGGCGCACGATGTCGCGGTACTCGGCGTCGGTCTTGCCGGTCGCAATCGGACCGCCGCCTGTCCCCCAGGCGTCGGCCGCTTCCGCGAGCCGGGCGGCGGCCAGTCGCCGCACCAGGTAATCGGCAGGCCGGGGAACGCCGCTCACGAACGCCTGCACGACACGCACGCGCGGCGCCGCGCCGACATCGGCGATCGCCGCGAGCGCCGCTACCGCCGAGAGGCCGGCGTCGTCGATGGGATCGTTCTGCGCGCGCCGGTAAGCGGCGATGAGGCGGTCGATGTCGTCGGCCGAGGGGGTACGCCCCAGCACATCGGCGGCTACACTGCGTACGGCGGGATCGGCGTGCGTGAGCAACGTCCGCGCGCGGCCGGCGAGCGCGGTATCGTTCTCGGGGACGATGCGCGCCAGGCCACCCAGCGCCGCCGCCACGACGCGCCCGTCGGGATCGGCGAGCAACGCCTCGAGTCGTGAGCGATTCTTGGTCGTGGCGTACGCCTCGGCCGCGACGCTGCGCCAGCGCCAGTCGGGACTCGCGGCGACGCTCCCCGCAGCGCCGTCGCCGGCGCTGCTGTCGGCTTCAGCGAGCCCGAGGATCGCCTGGCGGCGCACGCCGAAGACAGCGCTCGCGAGCTGGCGCCGCAGCGCCTCGACCGCCGCCGACCCGCCCAGCACTCCGAGCGTCGTTTCCGCCTGGACCACGACGCCTACCGACTGATCGGTGAGGGCGCTCAGCGGCCCCGAGACGAGCGACGAATCGCGGCGGAACGAGCTGAGCGCCCGCAGCGCATTGGTGCGAACACCCGCATTGTCGTCCGTGACGAGCGGCCGCAGCCGTGCGGCCACCGCGCTCCGGCCGAGGCCGCTCGAATCGGCGAGCGGGGCGGTGAGGCTGCGCGCCGCGATGGCCCGGACCTGGTCCGACCGGTCGTTCAATCCTCGCAAGAGCTGGGCGCCGGCCGAGGCACTGTGCAACCGCCCCAGCGAATACAGCGCGCGGGCGCGCACCGTCTCATCGGCGTTGTCGGCGAAGCCGACGAGCTGCGGAATCGGCGCGCGCGCGCCGAGCCGCCAGGCCTCGAGCAGCGCGGTGCTCACTGCCGGAGGAACGGCCGTCTGTCCCAGCGGCGCGCTTTCCAGAATCAAGCGGATCGCCGCCGCACCCTCCGGTCCTCCGATCTTCGCCAGGGCGGTGACCGCCTCCATCTCCCGTGGCCCCTGCCCCGCTGGTGGGACGCTGCGCACGAGCGTGAGCAGCGGATCGACCGCGCGGACGCTCTTGAGCAGCCCCAGCGCGAACGCGGCGCTCGCCTGCACCGCCACGGCGGAGTCGGTGAGCGCCGGGATCAATAGATTGACCGCTTCGGGATCGCCGATGCGGCCCGCCGCCAGCGCCGCCTGGACCCGCACATTCAGGTTGTCGGCATGCAGCGCCTGCGACAGCACGCCCTCGTCGTACTGGCGCCCATCCGAAAGCGCGAGGAGATGCGCGATCTGTCCGACGACCGCCTCGTCGACCTGAGCCGGGGGGACGGCCTGCGCGCCCAGCGCGGCCGACCACGTCAGCGCGGCGGCGAGGCTACAGGCGAACGGGGTCCGGTATCGCATGCAGGCGTTCCGTGACGTCGGCCGGCACGCGGGAAAGGGCGCGCTGGCGGTCCAAGGCGATCAAGGCGGTTTCCGCGGTGGCGAGGAGCTCGGCGGTCGCGGCGCGCTCGACGATGTACCCGAACACGACCCGGCGCGAGGCCAGATCGCGGACCCAGCATTTGATGCGCACGACGTCGTCGTACCGGGCGGCCAGGCGGTAGCGGATGCGTGCCTCGGTCACCGCCAGAAACACGCCGCGCTCCTCCATGTCCTTGTAGGTCACCCCGGTCTGGCGAAGGTGTTCCGTGCGGGCCATGTCCAGCCAGACGAGATAATTCGCGTGGTACACGAAGCCCATCTGGTCGGTTTCGGAGTAATTGACGCGGTGTTCGACGAAGCTGATGCTCACTCGCCGTAGGGGATCCAGATGTTCTTGACCTGCGTCGCGTGGCGCAGAAACTCCCGGCCCTCGCTCACCCGCGGGTCGAGCCAGTCGCGAGCACCGGGGATCCAGGTGCGCTTCATGTTCCCTGCCGACGCCTCCTCCACGGCCTTGGCTCCCGCCGCTCCCCCGGCGTACCACACCGCATCGACATCGAGGTGCTCGGCGAGAATCCGAGACAGGGCGTCGCCGTCGCCGGTGACGATGTTGATGACACCGGCCGGCAGGTCCGACGTTTCGAGCACGCTGTAGAAATCGGTGGCGGCGAGGGGGTGCGGAGATGATGGAACCGCCACGACGGTGTTGCCCAGGGCGACCGCCGGGGCGATGAGCGAGACGAACCCGAGCAGCGGTGCCGCGGCCGGCGCCGCGATACCGATCACCCCGATGGGCTCGTTCATGGCGAGCGTCACACCACGGATCGGCACCTGGTGTACGGCCCCGTCGTACTTGTCCGCCCAGGCGGCGTAGGTAAACAGTCGCGCGATGGTGGCGTCGACCTCGCGCCGGGCCGACTCGGGGTCACCGGTCATCGCGCCGATCCGGGCGGCGAATTCCGCGCCCCGAGTCGAGAGATTCTCGGCGATGTAATAGAGGATCTGCGCGCGCTGATGCCCGGCTCCGCGTCCCCATTCCGCCGCGGCATGCGCCGCCTCGACGGCATCGCGAATGTCCTTGCGATTGCCTTCTCCCACCTCACCGAGCAGCCGTCCGTCCGCCGCGCGGATCTGGCGGCTGTAGCCCTGATCGGGACGGACCTGTTTCCCTCCGATATAGAGTTTCGGAGTGCGATCGATGGCGGGGAGATCAGCCGAACTCGGAGCGCGGAACTCGGAACGCGGAACAACAGACTCGACGGTCGTCCCAACGTTCCCCGTTCCACGTTCCACGTCCCCCGCTTCAGCCTTCAAGTACTCCCACATCCCTTCCCGGCCACCCTCCCGGCCGAACCCCGACTCGCGGTAGCCGCCGAATCCCGAGGCGGCGTCGAACAGGTTGGTCGAGTTGATCCACACGACGCCGGCCTTGATCTTGGGCGCGACGTCGAGGGCGAGATTGATGTTCTCCGTCCACACCGAGGCGGCGAGACCGTAGGGGGTGTTGTTGGCCAGCGCGACAGCTTCCGCGGGCGTCCGGAACGTCATCGAGACGAGCACCGGGCCGAAGATCTCGACCTGGGCGATGGTGGCCGCCGGGGCGACGTCGGTGAACAGCGTCGGCGGATAGAAATAGCCGTCCGTGGGACAGGCCCACGACGGCTGCCACATCGTGGCGCCTTCGGCGACTCCCTTCTCGACCAGTCCGCGGATGCGCTCCAGCTGGACCGGCGCCACGATCGCGCCCATGTCCACCGCTTTGTCGAGCGGCGAGCCGACGCGCAGCTTCTCCATCCGGGCGCGCAGCTTCGTCACCAGCCGCTCAGCGATCCCTTCCTGCACCAGCATGCGCGATCCCGCGCAGCACACCTGGCCCTGGTTGAACCAGATGGCGTCGACCACGCCTTCGACCACGCTGTCGAGATCGGCGTCCTCGAATACGATGAACGGACTCTTGCCGCCGAGCTCGAGGGTCAGCTTCTTGCCGGTGCCGGCAGTCGCCTTGCGGATCACGCGCCCGACTTCGGTCGAGCCGGTGAAGGCGATCTTGTCGACGCCGGGGTGCTCGACGAGCAGCGCGCCCGGGCGGCCGTCGCCGGTGATCACATTGAGGACGCCCGGCGGCAACCCGGCGTCCTGCGCGATCCCGGCGAAGCACAGTGCGGTGAGCGGGGTGAACTCGGCGGGCTTCAGGACGACGGTGTTCCCCGCCGCCAGCGCCGGCGCGATTTTCCAGGCCAGCATGAGGAGCGGGAAGTTCCACGGGATGATCTGGGCCACGACTCCGATCGGACCGTATCCCGGAAACTCGGTGTCGCGCAGCTGCGCCCAGCCGGCGTGATGGTAGAAGTGCCGCGCGACGAGCGGGATGTCGAGATCGCGCGTCTCACGGATCGACTTACCGTTGTCGAGGCTCTCCAGCACCGCGAGCAGACGCGCGTGCTTCTGGACCTCGCGGGCGAGGGCATAGAGGTAGCGGGCGCGTGCGTGACCGGAGAGGGCGGACCATTTCGGCAGCGCGTCCCGTGCGGCCCGCACGGCGGCATCCACGTCCGCTGCGCCGGCCTGCGCTACTTTCGCCAGGACGGCGCGCGTCGCCGGATTGATGGTCTCGAACGACTCGCCCGACGCCGGGGCGACCCACTGGCCGCCGATGAACAGCCCGAAGGTACCGCCGCGGGAGCGGATCCAGTCGAGCGCGGGGCCGCTCGTTTCGGGCGCCGGTCCCCACTCCATTGTCTCGAAGATGCTGGCGACGGTGGTGGCCATCTCAGACCATCGGGTGCCGGTGGGCGGCGCTGTAGCGGCCGGTCACGAAATACTCGAGCTGCCGCTCGATGTCGGTGAGCAGGGCCGACGCACCGAGGCGGAAGCGGTCGGCGTGGAGCCAGGGGACTCCCAGCTCTTCCTTCATGAGGATGAGCCAGTCGAGCGCCCCCTTCGCGCTGCGGATCCCGCCTGCCGGCTTGAACCCTACGGCGTGGCCGGTGCGGTCCGCGTACTCGCGAATCATGCGGGTCATGACGAGGCCCACCGGCAGCGTCGCGTTGACCGGCTCCTTCCCCGTCGATGTCTTGATGAAGTCGGCGCCGGCCATCATCGCCGCCAGGCTTGCCCGGGCCACGTTGGTCAGCGTCGCGAGCTCACCCGTGGCGAGGATGACCTTCATGTGTGCCGCGCCGCACGCCTCACGGAACGCGATGACCTCCTCGTACAGCCGCGGCCAGTCGCCGGTGAGCACATGGGCACGCGTAATCACGATGTCGATCTCGCCGGCCCCGGCCTCGACCGACGCGCGCACCTCGGCGAGCCGTTGCGGGAAGGGATTGAGTCCCGCCGGGAATCCCGTCGACACGGCAGCCACCGGGATGCCACTCCCCTCGAGCGCCCGGACGGCGGTCGGCACGAGGGCGTGGTAGACACACACGGCGCCGACCGTGATGCCGAGCGCTTCCACCCCCAGCGCCTCGACGAGGTCGCGGCGAATCGGATCGCGCGCCTTGGCGCAGAGCCGCAGCACGTTCCCCGGCGTGTCGTCGCCTTGCAGAGTGGTGAGGTCGATGCAGGTGACGGCCCGGAGCAGCCACGCCGCCTGCCATTCCTTCTTTACGGTGCGGCGCTTCGGCAGCGTGGCGGCGCGACGCTCCACCGCGCTGCGGTTGATCCGGATCGAGCGGATGAGATCGAGATCGAGCGGGATGCCCGGGTTGCGGTCTTCTCCTGCGGGCGGACGCGCCCCGCTTCCCTCCGGTGCGCCCCGGGGTAGCGGAGCGCGCGGACGCGGGGGACGCAACCGCGGATCGTCGCGTGTGACCGTCATGCTGTCGGGAGAATGCGTAGGACGATGGCAAAAGTCAAAGGCACTTCATAGCTTGGGGCCGTGCCACCCCCTCCGTCGCGCTGCCTCGTCGTGGCCGATGCCCACCTGGGGCAGGTCCCTGAATCGATTGCCCGCGCGTTCCGATCCTTCCTGGACACGGTGCCGCAAGCCGGGGACGAGCTGGTTGTGAACGGCGACCTGTTCGATTTCTGGTTCGAATACGGGAGTGCGGTTCCGCGCCGCCACCTCGGCACCGTCATGCAGCTCGCCGGACTCGTGCAGCGCGGCATTCCGGTCACCTTCCTGGGCGGCAACCATGACCGCTGGGGCGGCGACTTTTTGCGCAAGGACATGGGAATCGGCTACCACGCCGGGGCCGCCGAGCTGATGCTCGCGGGGCGTCGCGCACTCGTCGTGCATGGAGACGGCCTCACCGAACAGCACTGGAGCGGGGCGTTGCTGCACTGGCTGCTGCGCCAGCCCGTGACGATCGCGCTGTTCCGCCTGCTCCACCCGGCGATCGGCTTCTGGATCGCCGACCGCCTGTCGGGAACGCTCGCGGACAGCACCAAGGATGCGGCGGTGCTCGACCGCGCCGCAGCGGCGCAGGCGGCGTACGCGAGGGGTGTGCTCGCGCGCCGGCCCGAGCTGTCGCTCGTGGTAATGGCGCACACGCACCGGGCGCGACTGGAGCAGACGGGGGACGGGCGCGCGTATGTGAATCCCGGGGCGTTCTTGGATGGTGGGAAGTACGCGGTCATAACAGCGGACAAGGTGGAGCTGAAGACACACGAAATGTAGAATGTCCAATATCGAATATCGAATGTCGAAATAATTTCGGACTTCGATATTCGATATTCGGTGTTCTACATTTGCTTTACCTCTACAGAATGCACCCTCTCTCCGAGAAACCGCTCACTGATCGCGCGGAAGTGCGGCTCGTCGTCCGACACGACGAATTCATGGGTCACCGGCGTCGCGTGGCCGGCCGCGAGGCCGTGCGCCGCCAGCTCGCGCGCCACCTCGGCCGCCGTTTCCTCCGCGCTGTCGATCAGCCGCACCCCCGGCCCCAGCACCCGTCCGAGGAGCGGCTTGAGCAGCGGGTAGTGCGTACACCCGAGCACCAGGACATCGACCTGCGCGGCGCGCAGCGGCGCGAGATATTCGCGCGCGATCAGCTCCGTGGCGGGATGGTCGAACCACCCTTCCTCGATGAGCGGCACGAACAGGGGACAGGCCTGTGACGTGACGACCGCATCGGGGCGCCGCGCCTTGATGGCGCGCTCGTACGCCCCGCTCGCGATCGTTCCCGCCGTCCCGATCACGCCGATGCGGCCGCTCCCGGTCGCCGCCACGGCGGCCTTGGCGCCCGGCTCGATCACGCCGATCACCGGCACCGGGGAGCGCCGCCGCAAGTCGTCGAGGGCATGAGCGGTGCTGGTGTTGCACGCGACGACGACCATCTTCACGTCGCGCTGCAGCAGATAGTGCAGGATTTCGCCGCTGTAGCGTCGCACCGTCTCGGGCGATTTCGGGCCGTAGGGGACGCGCGCCGTGTCGCCGAAATACACGACCGACTCACCCGGGAGCCGCTCGAAAATCGCGTGCGCGACGGTGAGCCCGCCGATGCCGGAGTCGAAGACGCCGAGTGGAGCCGCGCTCACGGGCGCGGCAACGGGAAGCTGACGCCGACGCCTCCCGGCACCGCCTGGACCGTGAGATCTTTGGGAAAGTCCCTGAGATGCGCGGCGACGAACGCCTCGGCGCCCGCGAACAGGTGGTTGAATCCCCAGAGCACCAGCCAGTCCTGCACCTCCTGCCGTTTGGCGTGCAGGTTGGGGGAATTCGATTCCTTGAAGTAGTTCGCTTCCTGCTGCGCCTTCAACGTCATGTACAGCGTCGTGCCTTCCCAGATGCCGAACAGGGCGCCGGTGACGTTACGACCGGTCACCGCCTGGCCCCATCCGGGCACCAGCAGCGAGCGCCACAGGGCGCCGACAGGACCCACCACATGAGGGGTGTCGCTCTGGGCGGCCGGCTCCGGGGTTTGGGTATCGCGCCGTGTTTGGGCGGATAGACCGATGGGCGGATGCGTCGATACGGACACGAGCACAAGCGCAAGCACCATTCGCCCATCCGGCCATCCGGCCATCCGGCTCCTCATCCCGCCACCAGCACGTTCAGACATCCCGGCTCCAGGGTGACCGTACACTCCCTCACCTCCGGCGTGCGCAGCTCCCCATCAAGATGCAACAGCAGCGGCAGCTCGGGCGACCGGATCACGAGCGCGGCGGTGCGCAGGAGTGAGACTTCCTTCATTCCTGCGTGGGTCCCGCGCATCACGCGCGGCAGGGCGGCGAGAAAGCGCGGCAGCCCGATGCGGCGAATGATACACGCATCGAGCATTCCGTCGCGCGGGTCGGCGTCGGGAGCGAAGCGATAGCTGCCGCCGGCGGTCGTCCCGTTGCACACTTCGACCATCATCATGTTCCCACGCTCTTCGTATCCGTCGGCGCGCACCTCGAGCAGCGGCGGGCGAAACGTCGCGAACGTCCGCAGCACCGGGACCAGGTAGGAGAGAAACCCCTTGAGACCCGGCATCGCGTTCCGCGTCTGGACGACGGCCGGTCCGAAACCGAAGCCGAGGCTGTTCACGAAGAACTCGCCCAGCACCTTCCCGGCGTCAAAGCGCGCGGTGGTGGCGGTCACCAGACGTGACACCGCCCGGTCGACGCTGTGGCGATACACCCCCGTGAGCTTGGCGAAGTCGTTCCCCGTGCCGATCGGCACGACGCCGAGCGCGGCGCTCGAGCGCGCCGCGAGAAGACCGTTGGCGACCTCGTGGACGGCGCCGTCTCCTCCCACGGCAATGATGCACCGGGCACCGCCCTGTGCGGCGGCTCGGGCGAGCTCGGTGGCGTGCCCAGGGCGCTCGGTCGGCACGATGTCCACCGACCACCCTGCGCGGCGGAACGCCCGCGCCAGCGGCTCCCGGGCGCGCCACGCGGCGCCGCGTCCGGCGGCCGGATTGAGAATGACAGTGGCATGGAGCACCGCGCGATCAGCGCAGGTAGTGCTCGTCCCAGGCGATGTCGTACTCCCACTTGCAGGAGGGGCACGGCATACGCTTCGCCCCCGCGGCGAGCGGCGCGCGCTCAGTGCAGCTGGGGCACACGGCGTACTCGCCGGTGAACCCCTGGGGCGGCTGGGCGATCCAGCTGGCGCGCTGCTGGACCACCGTCCACTTCGCGGGCGGACGTTTCACGAATTCCAGCAGGGCCTTCGCCACCGCCATCGGTTTCTTGTTCACCTCGAGGGTGGCGTGCAGGTCTTCGACTTTCAGGACACGGTACCAGGCGCCGCGGCGGATATGGAGGTTGACGTTCTCGCACAGGCGGGCGTACAGCGGCGAGGCGTTCGGCATACTCCTCCGTCAGGTCAGATAGGCTTCGTCCCAGGCGACCTCGAACTCGAACTTGCAGTATGCGCAGCGCAGGCGGCGCATCCGCGAGGGCAACGGGGCCCGCTCACTGCAGCTGGGACACACCGCATAACGCTCGGTGAAATTGCGAGGGGCCTTCCGTGCCCCCTCCGGGCTCTGCTGGACGACCGTCCAGCGGGGCGGCGGCCGTTTGACGATCTCGAGCAACGCCGCCGCCACGACGACGTTGCGGCCGTTCACCTCGAGCATCGCCTTCAGCCCTTCGACCCGGACCACCTTGTACCACGCCCCGCGGCGCAGCCGGACATTGATGTTCTCACGCAACCGGGCGTAGAGGCGTTCGGGCATGTCGCAGTGACCAATTTTGGGGGAACGGCGCTCAGCGTCAAACCGCGCAGGCGGGCGGTCTGGCGGGAGCGTGTAGGAATCGAACCTACCGAAGCCCTTTCGGACCCCAGCTGGTTTTGAAGACCAGTCAGGCCACCAGGCCCAATCCACTCCCTCGCGCCGCCCGGAAAGCGCAGAGAATCTAGTGAGGGCGGCGCCGTGAGGGTTTGGGAGTTTCTATCAAAGCGGCGAATTCCGCCGTGCGCTGCGGCACACCTGCACCGGGACTTGTGGCCTGAACACAACGATTTTTGCGACGTTCAGCCGCCTGTCAGGTTGGGATCTTGGGCCTCAAAGTGGCCCGAATGTTGCAGTTACGTGGCGTGACCTCCAGGAGACTACGCATGCGCCCGCTCGTTCGCCCCATTTTGAGGCAAACGGTTTTCCTGAGCTTGGTCCTCGGCTTCGTCGCCTGCACGGACACCGATAACCCTCTGCGTCCCACCGTGCGGGCGCTGTACACGACGCCCACTGGACTGCTCACCGCCAACCCACCACAGATCTTCGTCGGTGCCGGCGACATCTCAGGCTGCAGCAATAGCGGTGACGAAGCCACTGCGAAGCTGCTCGACGCCATCCCCGACCCCGCGACGGTCTACCTGCTCGGCGACGACGCCTACAACAACGGCTCGACATCCGAGTTCAACAACTGCTATAACCCCACGTGGGGGCGCCACAAGTATCGCACCAAGCCATCCCCGGGAAATCACGAATACAACACGTCGGGCGCGGGCCCCTACTATGCCTACTTCGGTGCGGCCGCAGGCCCTTCTGGCCGGGGGTATTACAGCTACGACCTCGGCGCCTGGCACATCCTCTCGCTCAACAGCAACGTCTCGTCGTCGGCTGGCTCGGCACAGGATACCTGGCTGCGGGCCGATCTCGCCGCGCACCCGAACCAGTGCCTCCTGGCGTACTATCATCACCCGCTGTACTCCTCGACGTCCACGTACAGCAGCGTCCGCGGGCTCGTGAACGCTCTGTACGCCTACCACACGGACCTGATCCTGAACGGACACCGGCACTATTACGAGCGGGAAAAGCCGCTGGATCCGTCCGGCAAAGTCGACCTGGTGAACGGCTACCGAGAAATCATCGCGGGGATGGGTGGGATTGGCAGTGGATCCCCCACCTCCTCCTCTTTCACTGAGACCAACAACGGCAGCACGTTCGGGGTGTTGAAGTTTTACCTCTACGACGATAGTTACGCCTGGAAATTCATCCCGGTCGCAGGAAAGACATACACCGATTCTGGCAGCGCAGCCTGTCATTCCTCGGGCGGAGGCGGCGGCGGGGGTGTCTCGGCCTCGAATTCGACAGTCGCAGCCTCTCCCACTTCGTTCACCGCGGGCGCCGGTTCGTCGACGATCACGGTGACGGCGAAGGACGGCAGCGGCAACACGATCAGCGGGGCGAGCGTCAGCCTCACCTCGACCGGCTCCGGCAACACCTTCAACCAGGGCTCCGGAACGACCAACGGCAGCGGCGTGTTCACCAGCACGTTTAGCTCGACCGTCGCGGAAACCAAAACCATCTCCGCGACGATCGACGGCACGGGCATTAACCAGACGGCGACCGTCACCGTCAACCCGGCATCGTCGGTCTCGGCGTCGAAATCCACCGTCGTCGCCGCAACGCCGTCGTTCGTGGCTGGCGGAAGCAGCACCATCACCGTCACCGTCAACGACGGCAGCGGCAGCCCGCTCAGCGGCATCACGGTGACCCTGTCGGCGACCGGGAGCGGCAATACGCTCACTCCGCCGTCGTCGACTACAAACGGTAGTGGCATAGCGACGGGCACGTTCAGCTCGACGGGGGCGGGCTCCCACACCATCACGGCTGTCGCCGGCGGCGTGACCATCAACCAGCAGCCGGTCGTGACAGTCAGCGCGGGACCGGTCAGTGCCGGACAATCCACGGTGGCCGCACAACCGAGCTCGATCGTTGTGGGCACGGGATCTTCCACGATTACGGTGACGGTCAAGGACGCGTTCGGCAATCCGATCAGCGGATCGAACGTGGCTCTCGACGCCACCGGGACCGGGAACAACCTGGCAGGCGGCGGCGCGACGAATGCCAGCGGTGTGGCGACCGGAACGCTGAGCTCGACCGTCGTCGAGTCCAAGACGGTCTCGGCCACCGCCGACGGCGTTGGGATTACCCAGACGGCGGCGGTGACGGTCACGAGCCAGCCCCCGCCCGGAATCACTCACACGTTGCTGACGTCGGGCCACGATCCGACGAACACGTCGACCTTCACGACGGCGTCGGTCGCTCCGGCGGCGAACGCACTCGTGACGGTTGCGGTGCTGACCCATCAGTCGTCGGCGGCGGCGCCGGATCCCACGCTCACCGGCGCGGGAATGACCTGGCAGGTGGTGGCGAGCGTCCCCTATGACGGCGGCACGCCACTCGATCGCGTCACGATCTTCCGGGCGATGAGCGTCTCGCCGGGGAGCGGGCCGATCACGATCAAGACGAGCGTGACCGTCTCGAACTGCCAATGGATCGTGTCCCAGTGGGGCGGCGTCGATCAGTCGGGGACGAACGGCTCGGGCGCGATCGTGCAGACGAAGTCGGCGACCGGTGCCTCGGTCACGACGCTCGCCCCGTCCCTCGCCGCGTTCGCCGGCGCTACGAACGTGGCCTACGGCGTCTTCGGTGTGGCCAATTCCGCCGCGGTCATCACCGCAGGCAGCGGGTTCACGACCGTCGATCAGCAACCATCCGGTGAAGGCACGGTGGGCGATCTCTTCGCGGAGTGGGCGGTGAACAAACCGGCGGTCACCGCGACCTGGCCCAGCGCCAACGCCGGAGGACTGGCGGTGGAGATCAAGGCCGCGCCCTAGCGAATTGCGATCGCGTCGATCTCCACGCGGGCACCCTTCGGCAGCCCGGCCGCCTGTACGGTCGAGCGCGCCGGACGGTGCCCGCCGAAGTGTCGGGCATACACCTCGTTCATCGCCGCGAAGTCCGCCATGTCCGCGAGATAGACCGTGGTCTTCACCACCTGACCGAGCGACGAGCCCGCGGCGGCGAGCACGGCCGTGAGGTTCTGGAACACCTGTTCCGTCTGCTCCGCGACGGTCGCGCCGACGAGCTCGCCCGTCTTCGGGTCCAGCGCCACCTGCCCCGCTGTGTAAACCGTGTCGTCGGAGACGATCGCCTGGCTGTAGGGCCCGATCGCCTTGGGAGCCTTGTCGGTCGCAACCGGATTGAGCGTCTTCATCAGAACAGCCCCTCGATCGTGCCGTCGGGATGCAAGCGGATCCGTTCGGCCGCCGGGCTCTTGCCCAGTCCCGGCATCGTCATGATGTCCCCGGCCAGCGCCACCACGAACCCCGCGCCGGCGGAAGGAAGAATATCGCGTACCTGCAGCGTGAAGCCCGACGGTGCGCCGAGCTTCGACGCGTCATCGCTGAAGGAATACTGCGTCTTCGCCATGCACACCGGCGTCTCGCCGAGCCCCAGCTTGGGTAGCAGCTCGAGCGCCCGTTCGGCCGCCGGAGCGAAGGCGACTCCGGCCGCCCCGTAGATCTCCTTCGCGATCGTCTCGATCTTCTCGGCGATCGGCCGCCGCTCATCGTACAGCGGCTTGAACGCAGCCTTGCCCTCGTCGAGGAGCCCGAGCACCGCCTTCCCCACTTCGAGTCCCCCGTCGCCCCCTTTCTCCCACACCTCACAGCGCACCGCCTCGACCCCAACGCTTTGGCAGGCGGCGCGGACCACCTCGAGCTCTTCATCGGTGTCGGTGATGAACCGGTTGACCGCCACGACGCAGGGGACGCCGAACTTCTTCACGTTGCGCACGTGACGCGTGAGATTGACCACGCCGCGCTCCACCGCCGCGGGATCGGGTTTGCCCAGGTTCTCCTTCTTCACGCCGCCGTGCATCTTGAGCGCCCGCACCGTCCCGACCACGACCGCCGCCTCCGGCTGCAACCCGGACATGCGGCACTTGATGTCGAAGAATTTCTCGGCGCCCAGGTCGGCGCCGAACCCCGCCTCGGTGAGCACGATGTCGGCGAGCCGCAGCCCGAGCTGCGTCGCCATCACCGAGTTGCAGCCGTGGGCGATGTTGCCGAACGGCCCGCAGTGCACTAGCGCCGGCCCGCCCTCGAGCGTCTGCACGAGGTTGGGCTTCAACGCGTCCTTCAGGAGCAGCGTCATCGCCCCTTGGGCCTTGAGGTCGCTGGCCCGGACGCCGGCCCGCGCCTGCGTCAGGCCGACGATGATGCGCGCCAGCCGGGTCTCGAGATCGGCGAGGCTCGTCGCGAGGGCCACGATCGCCATGACCTCCGAGCCTGGAATGATGACGAAACGCTCTTCGCGCGTCGGACCCGCGTTGGTGCCGCCCAGGCCGACAATGATCTGACGCAGGGCGCGATCATTCATGTCGATGGTGCGCGGCCAGGTAATGCGGCGCGTGTCGAGCCCCAGGGCGTTGCCGTGGTGCAGGTGCGCATCGAGCATCGCCGACAGCAAGTTGTGCGCGCTCGCGATGGCGTGGAAATCACCGGTGAAGTGCAGGTTGATGTCCTCCATCGGCACGACCTGGGCGTATCCGCCGCCCGCCGCCCCACCCTTCACGCCGAATACCGGCCCGAGCGACGGCTCGCGGATGCAGAGCAACGCCTTCTTGCCGAGCTTGCACAGCGCCTGCGTCACTCCCACGGTGACTGTCGACTTTCCTTCCCCGGCCGGCGTCGGATTGATTCCGGTGACCAGTACCAGCCGCCCGGACGGCTTGCGGCGCTCGAGGGCCCCGAGCGAGATCTTCGCCTTGTACCGGCCGTAGAGCTCCACTTCGTCATCGGCCAGGCCGAGCTCCCGGGCGACATCGGCGATGGGACGCAGTTTGGCCGCCTGGGCGATCGCAATGTCGGTCGGCACGGTGGTGGCGGTCACGCGGGGTCCTCCCTGGAGGCGAGCGAGGTAGCGATGCGGTTGCCGAACACGCGGCGCGCGTTCTCGGACGTCTGCCGGGCGAGTGCGTCGGGTGACGCGCCGCGCTGCCGCGCCAGCGCGGTGACGATGTCGGGAACGAAGGCCGGCTCGTTGCGGTGGCCGCGGTGCGGCACCGGCGCCAGGTACGGCGCGTCGGTCTCGACGAGCAGCCGGTCTGCCGGGCACTCCGACGGCGGCACCGCCGGGCGCCAGTTCTTGAACGTGATCATGCCGCTGAAGGAGAAATAGGCGCCGATTTCCATTCCGGCCGTGAACAGCGCGCGGCTGCCGGCGAAGGAGTGCAGCACGAGCGGCACGCGCCCGCCCCACTCGCGCAGCAGCGCGGCCATGTCGTCGTCAGCGTCGCGCGCGTGAATCACCACCGGCTTGCCGAGATCGGCGGCGAGGGCCAGCTGTCCCTCGAACGCCGCCCGTTGGGCGGACCGCGGCGCGTGATCGTAGTGGTAGTCGAGTCCCGTCTCGCCGACGGCGACGAGCTCGGGAGCGGCGAGCAGCTCGCGCAGCCGTGGCGGCGCTGCGGCGTCCCAGCTCGCGGCTTCGTGCGGATGCACCCCGGCCGTCGCTGAGAGCCCGGGGTGTTCGCGGGCGAGGGTGGCGGCACGCGAGCTGCCGGCAAGCGATTCGGCCGTAACGACGACGTGTCCCACGCCGGCCGCCGCCGCCCGCGCCAGCACCGCGGCGCGGTCACCGTCAAATGCCGGGTCCCCCAGGTGGCAATGGGCGTCCACCAGGGCCGGCACCGTCAGACGGCGGCCTTGGAGCGGCTGCCGCCGCTTCCTCCCATGGGTACCGGTGCGGACGCGGGCACCGCGGTGGCCTGCGGCTCACGCGGCGCGTAGGCGCGAGCACCGCGGGCGTCCTGACCGGGCCAGCGCTTCTCGATGAGCAGCAGCACCGGCGCGGCAATGTAGATCGACGAGAACGTGCCGGTGAAGATCGCGAACGTCATCACCAGCGAGAACGGCCGGATCACCTCGCCGCCGAAGATTACCAGGGCGACGGTCGCCGCCATCGTCGTGCCGTGCGTCAGGATCGAGCGCGGCAGCGTCTCGTTGATCGACAGGTTGAGAATCTCATAGAGATTGACGCGCCGGAACTTGCGTAGGTTCTCGCGCACGCGGTCGAAGATGATGATGGTGTCGTTGAGCGAGTACCCCACCATCGTGAGCACCGCGCCGACCACGACCAGACTGACCTCGAGATTCATGTAGCGAATGAACGCGATGGTCGTGAGGATGTCGTGGAAGGTGGCGAGCACCGCCGCCAACCCGAAGCGCCACTCGAAGCGGTAAGCGAGGTAGGCGAGCGTCACGAAGAACGAAAAGAAGATCGCGAGCAGCGCCTTGTTCTGGAGCTCGTTCCCGACTTTGGGGCCAACGGCTTCGTGCTTGGCGATCACGTAATTGTCGTGGCCGATCTTCGCATCGAGCGCCCGGCCGACCGCCGCCGATGTCTCCTCCGCATCGCCTCCCGGCGACGTCACGTTCTCTCCCAGCCGCGCCCGGATGCTGTAGGACGTATCGGACCCGAACGTCTGGATCTCGGCCCCGTGGATGCCGGCCGCGTCGAGATCAGCGCGCAGCTCGGCCGTCTGAATCGGGTGCTTGGTCTCGATCTGGATGAACGTGCCGCCGGTAAACTCGATGCTCTTATTCAGCCCGGTCGTGGCGACCAGGATGAGCCCCGGGACGATGATCAGCGCCGTCAGCGCGTACGCGTAGCGGCGCCACTTGATGAAGTCGTAGTTGGCGTTGGCGAAGAGTCGGATCATCAGACGCTCAGGGTTTGCATGTCGGGGCGGCGGCGCAACCAGATCAGATAGAAGGTGCGCACCACGAAAATGGCGGTGATCATCGATGCCGCGATGCCGATGATCAGGGTGATGGCGAAGCCCTGCACCGGCCCCGTCCCCACGAGATACAGGATCGCCGCCGTGAGCACCGTGGACACGTTGGAGTCGACGATCGCGCTCATGGCGTGGGTGAAGCCTTCGTCGATCGCCAGGCGCACCGTCTTGCCGTGCTGCAGCTCTTCGCGGATGCGCTCGAAGATCAGCACGTTGGCGTCGACGGCGATGCCCACCGACAGCACCATCCCCGCGAGCCCCGGCAGGGTGAGCGTGAAGCCGAACAGCGACAGCCCCGCGAGCGTCATCAGGACGTAGAGGCTGAGCGCCGCGATCGCGAGGGCCCCGGAGAGACGGTAGTAGCCGACCATGATCACGATCACCAGGGCAACGCCGACGATGCCGGCCTTGATGCCGTCGCGGATCGAGTCCTGGCCGAGCGTCGGACCGATGGTGCGCTCCTCCACGATCGACAGCGGCACGGGCAGCGCCCCGGCCTGCAGCACGAGCGCCAGGTCCTGCGCTTCGGTGAGCGGCTTGCTCTGCAGGTCGATCTGGCCGGTGCCGCAGATCTGGTCGTTGATGATCGGCGGTTGACCCTGTACACGGTTGTCGAGGATGATCGCCATGTAGTCGTGCACGTGGCGGCCGGTCTCATCGCAGAACTTGCGGCTGCCGCGGTGCGTCAGGTCGAACACGACCTCGGAGTGATTGTTCTGCGGGTCGCGCCGGGCGTTGGCCCGGGTCAATTCCTCACCCGTGATGATCGGCTTGTCTTCGACGATGTACAGCGCCCGATACATCCGCGCCCCGCGCGACTCGGCCTCCGTCCCCCACTTCAGATCGAAGCCGCGCGGCAACGACGCCGTCACTTCGGGACGCGCCAGCAGACTCTCGGCTCGGCTCACCTGCTCCTCGGGAATGAGAAACTCGCCGGGGAGCTGCCCCTGGAACAGCAGCGCCGAGAGAGCGCCCGGAGCATTCGATTCGCTGGTGTCGGGGGCCGGGATCGGGGACTTCTGCTTGCTCGTGTCGGCGCCTTTCTTGGTGGTGTCGCCGAACAGCGTCTGCACCACGCTCGCCTGGGCGCCAGTCGGCGCCTTCACCCCCGCCGCGCGCAGCGCCCGATCGACGACGGGAAGCGCGTCGCGGAACTGATTGTGCATGTCGGTGATGCGAAACTCGAGAAACGCCGTGCGTTGCACGATCTGCTTGGCGCGTCCGGGATCCTTCTCCCCGGCGAGCTCGACCACGAGACGGCACTGGCCGATGATCTGCACCACCGGCTCGGTGGTGCCGAATTCGTCGACCCGCGTCCGTACGACGCGCTGGGCGCGTTGAATCGCGGCCGCGCAATCGGGAACGGGGCCCTTGGACTGGTCGACCTCGAGGGCGAGATGAATCCCGCCTTGCAGATCGAGTCCGAGGTTGATCGGGACGTGCCGCACCGTGGTGTCCTTCATCCGGCCCTGGGCGTCCGGCGCGCGCTGCGTGACGTTGCGCGGGAGCAGCAGCACCACCGATAGGACCAGCAGGGCGCCGATGGCGATCAGACGATTGCGAATCGATCTCATGCGATTCCTTCTCCTGTGAGACTCTGGCGCGCGGCCCCACGGTCCTCGGCAAGCTGCGCGATCAGCGCTTCGCGCGAGGGGAATGTGCGTACCTCACGCAGGCGCCGCACCCACTCCACCCACACCGTGGCGCCGTACAGCTCGGCGTCGAAATCGAACAGGTGAATCTCCAGCCCCCGCTCCTGCACGCCGAACGTGGGGCGAGACCCCTGGTTCATCATACCACCGCGCAGCACCCCGTCGGGGAGCGTGACCCGCACCGCGTACACTCCGTCCGGCGGCAGCAGCTTGCGCGTGTCCGGGACCGGGAGGTTGATCGTCGGAATCCCGATCGTGCGGCCGCGCCCCGCTCCACGCTGCACCGTCCCCAGGGCGCCGTAGGGCCGCCCAGCCACGCCCGGGCCAGCGCGAGATCGCCGTGCGCCAGCGCCGTGCGGATCAACGTGGACGAAATCGGTTGCCCCTCGTGCTTCACCGCGTCGACCACATCGACCGCGAATCCGTCGCTCGCCGCGATGCGCCGCACCGTCTCCACGTCCCCTGAGCGCCCGCGCCCGAAGCCGTGGTCGTGTCCCAGCACCAGCTCGTCCATCCGCCACCGCGCCCGCAGCACGTCGCGCACGAACTGCACCGGCTCGAGTCGCGCCAGCTCCGCGGTGAACGGCAGCGTCTCCACGCGGCTCACCCCCGCTACCTCGAGCAGCCGCTGCTTCTCCGGCGGCAGCGTCAACAACAGCGGCGCCGCACCCGGATTCACGACCGCAAGCGGGTGTGGATCGAACGTCACGACCACACTGTCGCACCCTCGCGACCGCGCCCGCCGCGTGATCTCGGCGAGCACCGCCTGATGCCCGCGGTGCACCCCGTCGAACGTGCCGACAGTCACGACCGCCCCAGCCGAAGACGGCGCCATCAGTCGGCCAGCACGACCCGCGGTTTCC
>DATFSB010000408.1:0-14481 GCA_035262825.1 Gemmatimonadales bacterium
GCTGTCCAGCTCACATCCCGTCGTATCCACCTTCACGCCCGGCGGCGTGTTGGGACACTTGTCGAGCGCGTCGACCACCCCGTCGGCGTCCGCGTCCTTGGGGAGCGAACAGCCGCGCGCGTCCACCCGGTCACCCCCGGGAGTGTTGGGGCAGCGGTCGAGGTTGTCGGCGACGCCGTCGCCGTCTGCGTCCTTCGGCAACGGACAGCCGTGCGCGTCGACCGATTCACCGGTCGGCGTGTTGCGACAGTTGTCGAACCGGTCGCCGACTCCGTCATGATCGGAGTCCTTGGGGTGGCTGTTGCCGATCAGAGCGGCGAGACCGGCCTGCACCGAGAAATTCCAGTTGTTGGGAACCGAGACGCTCTGGTTCTGTGGTGAGGGAATGAAATCCTCGACTGCTTCCACCCGCATCGCCCAGGCGCTGCCCAGGCCGAGACGCAGGCCGAACAGGCCGCTGACGCCGTCGTCGGAGTAGTTGGCGGTCTTCCCGTACACGTTATGAACGTACCCGGCGCCCATCATGATGCCGAGGCTGCCGATCAGCGGGTGCCCGTAGACGAGCTGGGCGCGCAACGGGATCAACGTACCGTCGGGGATGAACGGGCCGGTGGTCGGCAAGTACCCGCCCGTCCCTTCGAGCGCGAGTCCGGGGGCGAGAAAAACGCCCAGGTACCCGCCGCCCCCGTAAGCGTTGTCGAGTGCCAGGGATTGATCGAACCGGGTGAAGCGTCCGAATCCGCCGAACTCGATCGTCCCGGCGTCCTGAGCCGGGAGGACGGCTGCGAATCCGGTGAACAAGGCGACAACCGCCACCGTGCGAAGGTGCATGGCGGCCTCCTTTCCGAGTTGTATGATTGCCTGACTCGGTACCCCGAAGCGCGACAGACGTATCGCGGTCGCGACGACCGCGACACCGCACCCAAAGCCGCGTGACTGACGTCACGCGATGTGTGGCCGGCGGTCAGCCCTGGCGGTGCAGCTCCACGCGGCGGTTCCGGGCGCGGCCCGCCGGGGTGACGTTGGAATCGCGTGGATTGGCGGAGCCGAACCCGCGCGCCGTCAGCTGGGCGGGCGCGACACCCTGACGGATCAGGTACGCTCGCACGGCGTCGGCGCGACCCTGGGACAAGCGGCGGTTGGCGGCCAGGGTCCCTTGATCATCGGTGTAGCCCGCGATCTCCACCCGGATGTCCGGATACGCGCGGAGACTCGCGGCAACCTGATCGAGGGTCCTCGAGGAGGCCGCGGTCAGCACCGCACTCCCCGTCGCGAAGTTGACCCCCTGCAAAATCAGCGTGCGCGAGCTGGGCGTGAACAGCACAGGGCACCCCAGCGCGTCGACCCGCGCGCCGGCGGGCGTCCGCGGGCAGCGATCGCTCGCATCGGGAACGCCGTCGCCATCGGCATCCCGGGCGATCGCGCAACCGTTGGCGTCCACCGGCTCGCCGGCCGGCGTGTTGAGGCATTGGTCCACGGCGTCGGCCACGCCGTCTCCGTCGGAGTCGATCGGGCAGCCGTTCGCGTCGACTCTCAATCCCGGGCCGGTGTCGGGGCACCGGTCGTTGGCGTCGATCACGCCGTCGCCGTCTGAATCCTTCGGCAGGGAGCAGCCGTTGCTGTCTACCTTGTCGCCGAGCGGCGTGCCGAGGCACCTGTCGCGCGAATCGGGGACTCCGTCGGAGTCCGAGTCCCTGGGCGGCGCCGCGGGTGGCGCGACGCGCACGCCGGTCGGGGGAGGTTGGGTGGGAGCGGGGAGGGTGGTGGGGAAGCGCGGCGCCGCTCCCGATCCACGCCTGCCAATCAGAAAATCGAAGCCCGCCTGCAGCGCGAAATTCCAGTTGTCCTGGATACCGGGCCCCTCGTTGAGGGGCGAGGGGAAGTAGTCCCCGACCGCGGCAACGCGGAGGGCGACGTGCGGGGTGAGGTCGAAGCGCGCACCGAACAATCCGGTAACGCCATCTTCCCACTGGTTGGCGCCATCGCGTACGGCGTTATGGACATATCCCGCGCCGAGCAACACCGTGCTGGTCGGCGCGGCGGGGACGCCGTACACGAGCCGGAACCGCAGCGGGATTTCCTTGACGGTCCCTGCCACTGATGCGCCGGGAGCGGAGTATGCGGCCGAGCCTTCCACCGCGAGGCCGCGCGCGATCCACACCCCGAGCGTTCCGCCGGCTCCGATCCCGTCATCGAGCAGCAGCGAGGGGTCGTAGCGCGTGACCTGTCCCAGCACGCCCAGCTCGATCGTGCCGGCACGCTGGGCGGCGACGGGGATGGTCAGGAGCGCCGACAGTACGGCCGCGCTCGCGGGGACGGTCGCTCGCATGCGGGCTCCGGACGTCAGGTTGCGATTTCTGGAGTGAGGGCGGGCGGACCCACTGTACCGCTGTCCGCCGGGGCGGCAGGGGCGGAGCTCGGCGGCGGGGGCGGGGGCGACTCCGCCGCCTGATCGGCGACGATGCGGAACGACTTCACGGCTCCCTGCAGACGATCAGCGGCTTCGGCGAGCTGATTGGCCGACGACGCGATCTCCTCGGTGGATGCCGACTGCTCTTCGCTGGACGCGGCGATTTCCTGCGCCGAGGCGAGCAGTCCGTCGGTCCCCTCGGCGACGGCGTTGAGGCGCGCGGCGATTTCATCGACGAGCCGCCGCACCTCGACCGCCGAGGTCGCGATCTCCTGGCTCCACGCGTCGTTGGCCTCGGCTTCCCCGGTGACGCTGGTGAGTCCCTGCGCTGCAGTCTGCGCCGCCTCGCGCGCCACCGCCCCCGTCTGGGCGAGGCGCTGCAGCCGGTCGCGGGTCGCCTGCACCCGGGTGAGCACGCCGCGCACCGTGTCGGCGGTTTCGGTCGCGGCGGCCGCGGCGACCGAGGCGAGCTTGCGCACCTCGTCCGCTACGACGGCGAAGCCACGGCCCTGTTGTCCCGCGCGCGCCGCTTCGATGGCGGCGTTGAGGGCGAGCATGTTGGTCTGGGTGGCGACGGCCTTGGCCTGCGTCACAAAGCGCTGAATCTGTGCCGACGACGCGGCGAGCGCCTCCGCTTCCTGAACGCCGTGCTCGATTTCACTGGCGAGCTTCGCGAGCTGCGTAATGCTCTGGTCGAGCAGCCCCTTGTGGTGGCGGGCGAGCTTCGACAGGTCCGCGTTGCGACGCACCGAGTCCTCGGATCCCATCGCCAGGGCGCTCGCGATGTGGAGGATGCGCCCGGCGTCATCAGCGGCCGCCCGCACCAGCTGCGCCTGCTCCGCGGCGCGCCGTGTGAGGTCCTGCGTCGTCGACGTCATCTCCTGGGTTGAGGCGCTCATCTGCTCCGTGGCGGCGGAGATTTCGGCCGCCATCGCCGCCGACTCGTCGGCCGAGGTGCGGATCGCGCCGACGAGGCGGCGCAGCGCCTCGATCATCGACTGCACCGAGCTCAGCAGGTCGCGCGTCTCGAACGAGCCGGCGCGTACGGGAACGGTGAGCGCCAGGTCGCCGCCGGCCACCTGGCGGGCCACGCCGGCAGCGGTCCGGACGGGCTCCGTTACCTGATGGTCGAGCCAGCGTCCCAGACCGAAGAGCGTCCCGATGGCGAGGGCGAGCAGTACCAGGGCGCCCAGCCATGCGACGCGCTCGACCCGCAGCGCCAGCGCGTACGCGACGCTCGTGGGTTGGTGAAACACGACGCGCCAGAGGCCGTCGTTGGTTGGAACGGAAACGGACAATTGGGCACCGCGGGAACCGGTGGCCGGGATCAGCGCGAAGATCGTACTGTCGGCGTTCCCCGCAGGCTTGGCATCCGATCCCTGGCTCAAGGGCGCCGCGGCGGTATCCTGGGAAACCAGAACCCGGCCCTGATCGTCCACGAGCTGCAGTGTGGCGCTGTCGCCCAGGTCGCCGCCGCGAAACAGGTAGCGCAGGCGGTCGACTTCGATGACGGTCAGGAGCACGCCGGCCGGTCGCGCGCGTTGGGGGGGTCGAATGGTGACGGCGCGCTCGATCGAGACGGTCGCCGCGGCGGCATCGTAACGCGCCGGACCCTCATAACTCCCGGCGCGCATCGCCGCCTGCCACCAGGGCGCGTCGCGCTGCACGAATTGAGCGGGGCGGGCGGAAGCGAGCACCACGAATCCGTGGTCTTCGGTGATCACCACGTCGATCAGCTCCGAGCCGCCGACGTAATTGCGCAGGAAGGACTCGAGGTCGGGATCGGCCCCGAGCTGGCGCGTGCGGTCGAAGCGACGCTCCACGTCGGCAGGCTGCGCCTGGTCGAGCCCGCGCGCCACCGCCTGTTGCGAGGCGGTCTGGGCTGCGGCCGACAGCCAGGGCAGCGCGGCCAAGACATCCGCTTCGTGTCGTCGATCCCGCAGGTACGCGGTGACCGCCGCGGCCACCCGCCCGCCGATCTCGGCGCCGCGCTGGTTCGCCAGGCGTTCGAGTGAATGACGCGCGCTGCGGCCCGCCGCCAGCCCACCCGTGATGGCGAGCACGGCCGGGACCGCCACGATGAGCAGCAGGCGGCTGCGACCGAGCTGTTGGGGATGCGTCGCCATGGGCGTGGTTCGGCTAACCTACGACGCGTGACACAGCGGGGCAAGTCAATGTAGCTTCCCGCGATATGCACGATGTCCCGAGTTACGATCCGGCAGCGATAGAAGCGGCCTGGCAGGCCCGCTGGGCGGAACGCCGCACCAACGAGCCCGACCTCGACCGCCCCACGCGGCCCTACTACAACCTGATGATGTTCCCCTATCCGTCGGCCGAAGGGCTGCATGTGGGGAACATGTTCGCCTTCACGGGCGCCGATATTCACGGCCGCTTCCAGCGCCTCCAGGGCAATACCGTTTTCGAGCCGATCGGCTACGACGCCTTCGGCATTCATTCCGAGAACTACGCGTTGAAGGTGGGAATCAACCCGACGCAGCTGATCCCGCAGAACATCGCCAACTTCCGCCGCCAGCTGAAGAGCTTCGGCGGCATGTTCGATTGGCGCCACGAGCTGTCCACCACCGACCCGGGCTACTATCGCTGGACGCAGTGGCTGTTCCTGCAGCTCTTCAAGGCGGGGCTCGCCTATCGCAAGCGGGCGGCGGTGAACTGGTGCCCCAAGGACAAGACCGTGCTCGCCAACGAGCAGGTCATCAACGGGCACTGCGAGCGCTGCGGCACGGCGGTCGAGCAGCGCTCGCTTGACCAGTGGTTCTTCCGCATCACCGAGTACGCCGGCCGGCTGCTCGCCAACCTCGACGGGCTCGACTGGTCAGAGTCGACGGTGGCGCTGCAGCGCAACTGGATCGGCCGCAGTGAAGGCGCCGAGCTCGCTTTCCGGACGCCCGGCGGACAGACGATCACGGTGTTCACCACGCGGCCCGACACCGTGTTCGGCGCGACCTACCTGGTGCTCGCTCCCGAGCACCCCCTCGTCGACGAGCTCACCGCCGCCGAGCAGCGCCCGGCGGTGCGCGCCTACCAGCGGGAGGTGCAGAGCCGCGATGTCGTGGCGCGCCGCGTCGGCGAGAAGAAAAAGACCGGGGTCTTCCTCGGCGGGTACGCGAAGAATCCCGCGACCGATGAGGCGATCCCGATCTGGATCGCCGACTACGTGCTGATGGAATACGGCACCGGGGCCATCATGGCGGTGCCGGGACACGACACGCGTGATCACGAATTCGCGACGCAATTCAAGCTGCCGATTCGCGAAGTGGTACGGGTGGAGGGGGAACAGCTGCCCGTCATCTCGGAAGAGGGCGTGCTCGTCAACTCGGGGCAATTCGACGGCCTCGGGTGTCGCGAAGGCGCGCGACGCATCGTCGCCTGGCTCGCCGAACGGAAGTTGGGCACGAGCAAGGTGCAGTACCGCCTGCACGATTGGTGCATCTCGCGGCAGCGCTACTGGGGTCCGCCGATCCCGATCATCTACTGTGACTCTTGTGGGCCGGTGGCGGTGCCGGAGCGGGATCTTCCGGTCGAGCTGCCGTTGATCGAAGACTTCCGCCCCGACGACTCCGGGGTGTCTCCGCTGGCGCGCCACACCGAGTGGTACAACGTGCCGTGCCCCACGTGCGGCAAGGCGGGGCGCCGCGAGACCGACGTGTCCGACACGTTCCTCGACTCGTCGTGGTATTTCTTGCGCTACCCGTCGACCGAGTTCTCCGACCGGCCGTTCGACCCGGCGCGCACCCGGACGTGGCTCCCGGTGACGACCTACATCGGCGGCAACGAGCACGCCGTGCTGCACCTCCTGTACTCGCGCTTCATCACTATGGTGCTCAAGGACCTCGGCCACGTCGACTTCGAGGAGCCGTTCCCGAAGCTCCGGGCGCACGGCCTGATCATCAAGGACGGCGCCAAGATGTCCAAGGCCCGCGGCAACGTCGTCGTCCCCGACACCTACATCCAGCAGTGGGGCGCCGACACGTTCCGCATGTACCTCATGTTCCTGGGACCGTTTCAGGAGGGTGGGGACTTCCGCGACAGCGGCATCACGGGGATCCGGCGGTTTCTCGAGAAGGTCTGGGTCCTGGCGCACGAGGCGGTCGCAGCCCCGGAGGATCCGGTGGCGCCCGAGGTCGTGACCAAGCTGCACCAGACCATTCGCAAGGTCACGACCGACACCCCCTCGCTGAACTACAACACGGCGATCGCGGCGATGATGGAGTACGTGAACCTGGTGCGGGAGCGCGACGCGGGAAGCCGCGCGGCGGTTCGACCGCTCGTCCTGCTGTTGTCGCCCTATGCTCCGCATTTCTGCGAGGAGCTCTGGACGCTGCTCGGCGGCACCGGGCGCAGCGTGTTCGACGAGCTCTGGCCGGCGTACGACGAACGGCTCGCCGCGGCGGGCGAGGTCGAGATCGCGATTCAGGTCAACGGCAAGCTGCGCGGGCGCCTGCAGCTCCCCCGCGGGGCCTCCCAGGACGACGTGGTGACGCGCGCCCTGAAAGAAGAAGGCGTAAAGAAGTTCGTGGATGGGAACAAAGTAAGAAAGGTAATTTACGTGCAGGATCGGCTGGTGAATCTCGTAGTCTAAAACCAAATATCGAATGTCGAACACCGAATGCCGAATATCAAAATTTCGTCATTCGGAATTCGATATTGGATATTCGACATTTGTCTTTACAGAAGTTTCGCAATCACATCTCCTACCAAGTAGCCAACCGCCGCAACGCCGACTCCCACCACGAACATGTCGATGCCGCTGCGGAAGATGCCGCGGCCGGTGAAGAAGCTGCGCGCCGCACCCACGGCGAAGTGGGACGCCATCGCGATCGCGAACGCCACCCACACCGCCGCCCGGCCCGACAGCACGAGAAACGGCGCAACGGGGATGAAGGCGCCCACCGCCGTCGCCACGCCGGTGACCCAGCCCTCCTTGAGCGGCGTCGAGCGCGCTTCACCGATCTTCAGCTCCTCGCGCACGCTCTCTTCCAGTGCGCGGGCGGGGTCGCGCATCACCTGCGCCGCCATCGTGCGCGCCCGGTCGGACTCGATCCCTCGCGCCTCGTAGATCAGCGCCAGCTCAAGGGCCTCGACCTCGGGCATCAGCTGGATCTCTTCGCGCTCCATCGCGATCTCGTGCGCGTACACCTCCTGCTCGCTCTTCGCGGCGAGGTAGCCGGAGGCACCCATCGACAGCGCGTCGGCGAACAGCCCGGCGACGCCCGAGATGAGGACGACGTGGGGCGACACCGCGGCGCCGATCACTCCGGCCACGAGGCCAAAGTTGGCCGTCAGGCCGTCGTTGAACCCATAGACGACGTTGCGCAGGAAGCCGCCCGACTCCGTCTGATGCCACGGTTCGGCCCCTTTCCCGGCGAGCTCGGCCAGCGTGCCGGCGTGCTCGGCCGACTCCTTGGCGAGCGTGAGCGACACGGCGCGCGCGTCGCCCGACGAATCGCGGTGCAGGTCGATGTAGCCTTTGACCTCGCGCCCTTCCTCCCGCAGCAGCAACGGCAGCAGGTAACGGGGACCGAGCCGCTTGCCGAGCCATGCCATGGTGCGCGCGTTGAGCGACGGCGGTGCCACGGTGCCGGGGAGCGTGTGACCGTGATCGCGCAGCAGCTTCGCCCACAGCTCGGTGTGGCGCCGCTCGACGTCGGCGAGCTTGGCGTAGGTGGTGCGTTTCTTGGGGTCGGGCTCGACGCTCGCCAGCACACCATAGAGGAAGGCGGCGTCGGACTCGTCCTGATAGTGGTGCAACCAGGTCTTCATTTCTGCCGGTGACATGGGGGCAAGATACTAGACTGCAACCATTTACGCGCCTCACCCGTAGTGGGGCGATGCGGCAGGAGCCACGTCCACCGGATCCCGCACCCCCCGTGCGACCATCCCCACCATCACCGCATCTTAACAAACGACCGATGACGCTCTCCTTGTCCGTCCCCGACATCCTGGTAGCGCGCGCGAAGACCGGAGATCTCGAGGCTCTGGAGGCGCTGTACCGCGCCTTCGAGACGCCGGTCTACAACCTCGCGCGGCGCATCTGCCGAGCACCGGAGGATGCGGAGGACGTGTTGCAGGAGACGTTTCTCGAAGTGGTGAAGAGCATCAAGCAGTACCGCGGCGAGGGGCATCTCTGGGGGTGGATCCGCCAGATCGCCGCGTCGAAGGCGCTGATGCGGTTGCGCGCGGACAAGCTGCGGGCGACCGACGAGCTGGTCGACGAGGCAGCGGGCGCACCGCCGCCCGCCGTGGCGGCAGGGATCGATCTCGAGCGGGCGTTCGAGCAGCTGTCAGAAACATCGCGTGCGGTGGTGTGGCTGCACGACGTCGAAGGGTTCACGCACGAGGAGATCGCGGAACGGATGGGTCGCACGGTGAGTTTCTCGAAGTCGCAGCTGGCCCGGGCGCATGCGCGCCTGCGGCGCCTGCTGTCGCCGGCCGTGGCCGGCAGCTGAAGCGGAGGGACTGACGATGCATTGCACGATTGAAGATCTGGTGGCATTGCGAGACGGCGAGGGCTCGGTGTGGGCGCGCCGGCACGTGGAGGAGTGTGCCGAGTGCCAGGCCGAGCGCGAGCGGTTGTATCAGCGTGTGGCGCAGCTCAAGGCGCTCCCCGCGCTGCGGCCGCCGCGTGATCGCTGGTCCGCGATTCGTGATACAGTCCAGGCCGAGCGTTCGCGGCGGCGGCAGCGCTGGTTGCGCGGCGGCCTGGCCGTGGCGGCGGCGATCGTCGGCATCATCATCATTGGCCCGATCAACCCGACGCCGGCCCTGGGCGAGAATCTGGCGCAGGCGAAGCAGCAGTCGGCGCAGCTCGAGACGACCCTGCGCGACTACGATTCCGATTCGCGCGTGATGAGCGGTCGCGAGGCCGATCTCACGGCGCAGCTCGAGGATCAGATCGCGGTACTCGATGGGCAACTGGCGCGGTTGGGCGATTCGGCGCGCGCCGACGCGCAGCTCGTAGATCTCTGGCGGCAGCGGGTAGACCTGATGCAGCAGCTCCTGCAGGTGCACGTCACCCGCGCCAAGTACGTGGGCCTCTGATGGGCCCCAAGCAAAGAGGAATCATGAAGCGCAACTGGATCTTCACCGTGCTGGCCCTGGCCGGCGTCGCCCAGCTGGCTGCACAACAGCCGGCCCCACCCCCGCGCGCCCGCGCGCCGCGGCCCGAGGGCCGGGCGTACACCTTCAACTTCAGCGGCAATCGTGGCCGCATCGGCGTGCTCGTCAACACCGTCGCCGATTCGTCGGACAAGATCGGCGCACGCATCGACGGCGTCACCCCGGGTGGACCGGCCGACAAGGCCGGGCTCAAGTCGGGCGACATCATCACCCGGTTCAACGGCAAGTCGCTCACCGGCGGCGATTCCGAGGACCTCGACTCGGATGAGTCGGCCCCCGGGCACCGCCTGATCGAGCTGGCCCACGATCTCGACCCCGGCGATACGGTGAAGATCGAGTACCGCCGCGGCTCGGAAACGAAATCCGCGACGCTCGTCGCCGACGAAAGCGGGGCGTTCACCTTCGGCGGTATGGGACCGATGATTCGTGGTGAGATGGCGATGCCCAAGATGCCGTTCTCGTGGGACGGCGATGAGCACATGAACATGGGCATGGGTGCCTTCTGCATGGGCGACGCCTGGTGCGAGCTCGACCTCGTGACGTTGAACGGCGACCTCGGCGATTACTTCGGGACCAGGGAAGGGGTGCTGGTGGTCAAGGCGCCCACGGACTCGGGACTGCCGCTCAAGGGCGGCGACGTGATCCTCTCGATCGGCGGACGCAAGCCGACCAACCCGGCGCACGCGATGCGCATCCTGCGCTCCTACGATGCGGGTGAGACGGTGTCGATCGAGATCATGCGCCACCAGAAGCGCTCCACGATCTCGTGGACGGTGCCCGACGAGAACCGCCGCTGGCGGGTGCGGGCGGCCCCGCGCGAGCGCGGTGAGCAGAGCATGTGGTGGGGCCCGTTGAACGAGTCGGCCGACCGTATACGCGGGCTCCAGGCGGCTGCCCGCCGGTCGCTCGAATCGGCCCGCGTCGAGCAGCGCCGTACGCTCGAGCAATCACGCGAGCAGCTCGAGCACCTCCGCGGCCAGCTGCAGAACCTGGTGCGCCGGGCGCGCACCGCGACGGCCGAGATCTAGCAGATTCTAGCGGCGGTTCGGTCCGATCAGGATCGCATTCGTCACCAGGCGCGCCGTGCCGCGCCAGAAGCCGCGTAACAGGGGGTCGCCGAGGAACAGCACCACTCGGCCGTCCCCCTGATTTTCTACTACCGCCCACGCCGCCCCCTTCAACAGCCGGTCGGTATTCCCTGGCCAGCTGAACCCCGACAGAGTGAGCGAATCCTCGGTGAACACGACGGGATTTGCGCCGTTCTTCGATTGCTTCCAGAACGTCGTGCCGTCGAGGTACACCGGCAGCTGGTCCTGCTCGTAGCCCAGCGTCAGCCAGTGGGTGCGGTCGAGGGTGGCGCGGAAGATCGACCCGGGCAGCCACTCCGGTCGCTCCTTCGTCGGGGCGCTGGGGGAGAGCAGTGGCGGTGCGCTCGCCTGGATCGTGCTGTCGGACTTTCCCGAATCCGCGCCGACCGCGGCGATCGACGACAGCCCGACGTCCTTGTCGCTCGCCAGGTCGCCGGCGCCGCCGATCCCGATCAGCACCCCGCCCGATTGCACCCAGGCCTTGAGCTTCGTGACGCCGCCGTCGCCGAGCTGCCGCTTCATGCGGCTGCCCGAGCCGTCGGGGAGAATGATCACGTTGAAGCTGTGCAGGTCGTCGAGATTGCCGAGGTTCGCGAGCGGTACGGGGGTGAACGAGGCGCCGAGGTCGCGCACCAGAAAGTGCCACAGCCAGCCGTAGCTCGTCTCGGAGATGCCGTCGCCCACGCCGACGAGAATGCGGGGCGGGGACAGGCTGACCACCGCGTCCGAGCCGGTGCCCGTGTTCCCCGTGTCGGCGAACGCGCTGGCCACCGCCGTGACCGGCACCCCGAGCGGGGCGGCGAGCGCGGTGATGCGATCGGCCAGCGTCGCCGGGTTGCGCTGCAGCCGCACCACGAAGGTGCCGCGCGGGAAGTCGTGACCGTCCGCCACCAGCGGCCGCAGCGATATGGCGACGTTGAAGCCCTCGCGCTCCAGCGCGTAGACGAGGCGGGCGGCGCCGAGGTTGTCGTCGCGGAAGACGTAGGCCGACGTCGCGCGCGCGGGAGCGGCCGGGGCGGGCAGGACGGTGTCCGTCACCGCGCTGCCGGCCGGGGCCGCGGCGTCTTCAGTCCAGTACGCCTCGATGTTGAAGGTGTACGGCATCGACCATGCGGTGATGTCGTAGAAGCCGTAATCCTCCTTGTCGGCGTCCGAGCCGCGGCGACGATTGCGCCGGAATTTCTCCACCTGGTCCTGCACGAACGGCCGCTCGAGCACGGCGTTGGGCTCGAGCAGCGTTTTCGCCAGCCGCCGCTGCGGCTGCGTCAGATCGACGACATAACTCCCCGCCGCAAAGGTGTGCCGTCCGGGCGATCCACCGAGGTAGGGGTGCGACAGGGTGGAGGCCCACGCCTGCGTCAGGCGCGACACCTCGATGCCGTTGCGCAGCAGCAGGCCGACGACGTGCGCCGTCATGCGCGGGTCGCTGCCCGGGAGCAGCACGACCCGTTTCATCCGGTCGGTCGCCGCTTCGTCCATGGCCGATTTGCGGAATGCGTAGTAGTCGGCGAGGCGGGCCTGACGGTTCCGGGCGGCGGTTTCGAGCGTCGCGAGCGACGCGATGAAATGGTGCGCGATCCCGTCGCGGAACGTGCTGATCGTGCCGTCATCGCGGCGGCGGTTGAACTCGGGGCCGCCGTCGGTCTCGTAGGTCATCCCCGTCGCGCCCTGGAAGGTTGCCCACTCGTCCCAGTACCCGGCGTAGAAGAAATCGAAGACGCCGCGCACGAAATACTGCCAGCCGTAGTGGTCGAAGGCGGCGGCGTTGCCGCGGCCGAACACCTCGAACCAGTGCGGGGACTGTGCGGGAAGATTCTGATTCACGGAGGGGGCGACGGGCGGGAAGAAAAAGGTCTGCGTCGTGGAATGATGGTCGACGAAGACCTGCGGATGCCAGCGCAGGATCCCGTCCATCATGACGCGCACTTCCGGCTGACTCTGCGCCACGAGATCGCGGTTCATGTCGAAGCGGAAGTGGTTATAACGTCCCGTCACGCCCCACGGCTCGTTCTGCTCCAGCGCCCACGGATTGTCGGCCCCGACGGCGACCGAGTTGTACCAGGCGGCGAAGCGCTCGTGGCCGTCGGGATTGGCCGACGGATTGAGCACGAACACCACGTTCTTGAGGATGAGGTGCGTGATGGAGTCATCGCCCGCCAGCATCTGGTAGGCGACCTGCATCGCCGCCTCGAACCCCGCCGGCTCGTCTCCGTGCACGGAGTACTGGAACAGCACGATGATCGGCTCGGTGGCCGCGACCTGCGTCGCGCGCGCCGGCGCGGTCTTGCGCGGATCGGTGAGCTCGGCGACCGCGGTGCGGATCTGATCGACGCGGGCGAGGTTCGCCGAATCGGAAATGATCAGCACCCGATAGGGGCGGTGCTCGACCGTCTGGCCCCACGTCTCGGCACGCGCCCGGTCGGGCGCGGTGGCGAGCAGCGTGTCGAGATACTTCTGCATCACGGCGTACATCGTCTGTTGCTCGCCGGCGGCGTAACCCGTGATCGCCTCAGGCCGCGGCACGGCGGGTCGATACGGCCCGCGCCCGTAGAAGTCGAAGGATTGCGCCGCCAATGTCGCCGACGCGCTCAGCAGTCCGAGTAGGAGGGCGTTGGTTCGCATTGGCGCTCAATGTATCCCCCACCGTTGATGTCGCAACCACTTGTTATTGGCTGACTTGTGGCGATATCCCTTGACGGGGAGTTTGTCACGATATAACGTGACAATACATCTTACGTAACATCTTGACGTAAGATCTTACGTAGCATCGTAGGACATATCGAAAGGATGGACATCATGCGACATGGATTCGACTGGGATGGATTCTTCGGACCACGCGGCTTCGGCTTCGTCGGTCTCAGCGGCCGGCTGCGTCGGCGGCGGCAGTGGTTCGAGTCCGGCGACATGAAGTACGTGATTCTCAAGCAGCTCCGGGAGAAGCCAAAGCATGGCTACGAGATCATGAAAGATCTCGCCGAGCAGATGCACGGCTGCTACTCGCCCTCGCCCGGCACCGTCTACCCGACGTTGCAGTGGCTCGAGGACGAGGGGTTGGTCCGATCGCGCGACGTGGACGGCAAGAAAGTCTACGAAATCACTGAAGCCGGGACGAAATTCCTGGAGGAGCACAAGGACGTGATCACCGACATCTTCGACCGGGTCGCCGACGCCGTGGAAGACGCGCTGGGCGGCTCGATGGCCGAGCTCAATCAGAATGTGTCGCGGCTGATGAAGACCGTGTACCGCCGCGGCTATCGCGGCTCCGACGAGGTCCGCAAGAAGATCGCCGACATCCTGGCGCAGGCTGCCAAGGACATTGAGGACGCACTCGCATGAAGACTCCGATGACAGGCATCCGCGCGTCGGATGCCGAACGCGAGCAGATCTCGAAGCTGTTGCAAACGGCGGCGGGTGAGGGCCGGCTCACACCCGACGAAGCGGGCGAGCGTCTCGCAGAAGCGCAAGGCGCGAAGTACCGTCACGAGCTGGAACAGCTGGTCGCCGATCTGCCGCCCGCCTTGCGCGAAGGGCGCCGCGGGCCGGGCCGCTCCGTGCCGCGCGCGTTCTGGGTGGCCGGCGCGCTGCTGCGTGCGACGGCGTTCCTCGGGTTCCTGCTGCTGTTCTGGCGCTTCGCGTTCTGGCCGATGGCGTTCCTGGGGATGGTCGCGTTCTTCGCCTTCGCGCGTCTCATGCGCTACAGCTGGTACGCGCGCCGGCAGTGGTGGTCGATGCGCCGCTCACCCGATCGCTGGGTGACCGTAGTCCGCTGACCGGACGCGCGCGAAATCGACTACATTTGCGCGCGTGAAGCTCGAAGCCTGCGTCGACTCCGTCGAATCGGCGCTC
>DATFSB010000409.1:0-5793 GCA_035262825.1 Gemmatimonadales bacterium
TGTGGCCTCGGGCGGGGAGCTGTCGCGGCTGATGCTGGCGCTCAAAGTCGTTCTCTCCGAGCACGATGCCGTCCCGACGCTCGTGTTCGACGAGGTGGACCAGGGCATCGGCGGCGAAGTGGCGGGGCAGGTGGGGGCGGCGCTGGCGACGGTGTCGCGTCGCGGCAAGGGTGGCGAGCGTCAGGCGCTCGTCATTACTCACCTGCCGCAGATCGCCGCGCGGGCCGATCGCCAGCTGGCGGTGTCGAAGAACGAGCGCGGGGGCGTGGCGACGAGTGATGTGCGGGAAGTACGCGGCGAGGCCCGCGTCCTCGAGGTGGCGCGCATGCTGGGCGACGCGGACTCCGCCACCGCGCGCCGCCACGCGGAAGAGCTGCTCAGAACAGCAGAATCGTCTGACGCATCACGATCCGAAACACCGTCGCCACGGGGACCAGCCCGCCCCCGCCGCTGACGGTCTGCTGCACCGAAAACCCGCCTTCCAGCCGTGGTCCCGCATAGGTCAGCGCGAACCCGACCCGCGTCTGCCGGATCGCCGTTCCCGCATCGAGCACGCTGAGGTCAGCGGGCCCGCCGATCCGGGTCGCGAACGCCGTCGAGTCCTGCGGGTTGAAGAATCCGTAGTGATCCTGTCCCTGCGCGTAGTAGCTCGCCGTCAGTCCAACGGCGAAGCGCCGGGAAAACCGGTACATCGGAGCGACGTCCACGGCGACGAAGTCTCCCGGGTCCCAGCGCAGGTGCGCGAGCGTCACGGGGGGGAGAAACGGATTGTCCGCCGGCCCGAGGCGACGATCGCGCGGCCCGGGCAGTTGTCGTGCGGCCCGCACCGCCGCGTTGAGCCAGATCCTGTTCAGCAGCGTGACTTCGCCCGTCAGTCGTCCCTCGAGATCGGTTTGATGATCCCCGGTCGAGATATCGAACGGATTATTGGGTGATTCCTGATGACCGGTCGGTAGGCGCACGACGAATGCTGCCGCGAGCGCTGCATTATTCGACGTCAGCACCTGCATCTTGGCTTGCAGCTCGACGTCGCCGCTGAAGAACCGCAGCCGCCGCGGGGTGGCGGCATAGGGCGCGAGGGCAAGAGTGTCGGTGAGGTTGGTGTACAACGTGGCCACGTCCGCGGCATCGGCGCTCGTGAGTTCCGGCAGGAGAAACGAGTCCTTGTCGAAGCCCGAAACCTGGAACGTGTCCGCCAGGGTGCGCTGCACTCCGGCGATCAGCGCTGTGATCTGTCGGCCTGCGTCCGAGCTGGCGAGGGGGAGATACAAGCTCGCCGCTCCCGCAACGCCGAACACCAGAGCGTTGAGCGTGCTGCGCAGCGTTGTGTCCTGCGAGTACACGGCCTGGGCGCGCTGGCAGGCGGGGCTCGTCGAACACGGACCATAGACACTGTCCCCGATGTTCTTGTTGAGCTGAGCGAGCGCCGCATCGAAATCTTTAAAGAAGGTTTCATATAGGGCGGAATCGGCGTGGGTACGGGGGCCCGCCCCCACGTTGGCGCCCGGTGGGTGCAGCGTGTAGCCGGCGCGGACCTCCACCCGCACGATCGGCACGGTCACGCCGAGCGACAACCAGTCGGTAATTCCGTATTCGAGCCCGATCGGCATGATGCGTCGCTCGGCGCGAATGGCGAGGAGATCGTGGCCGAGGCTCGCGATGTATCCGGCGATTCCGGTCAGGGTCCGTGTCTGCTGCTGCATCATGCCGAGCGACGGCAGCGCCGCCGAGGCGGAATCCGCGGTGAACGCCGCCCCGATCCCCTGGCGCCCCGATGGGGCGAAGTTCTGCTGCCAGGTCAACGTTTGGGGATCGAACGACACACGCAACGCCCCATGGCGGGGCGTGTCGGTCCGGTCCACCGCTTGGGCGGCGAGGGATGCGAGCGGCAGCAAGACAGCGGCCGCGAGGGGCAGGAGCAGCGGGCGACGAGCGCGCATTACAGAACGGCACCCGGCAGGAGCCGGGTGCCGTTTCGCGTACCCCAAAGCGACAGTCGCGTTCTCGTCAGGGGATTGCCGCGAGGTGGGTGCCGTACTTCGCGTTGATCGTCTGGATCAGCGCATTCGCAATCAGCTTATGAGTCGATGAGCTGGGGTGCACGCCATCGCGTGAGAACGCGGAGCCGAAGGGCCGTTGCACCACTCCGGAGCTAGTATCCGTTGGCGAAGTGGGGAAATGGGGAAAGATCACGACCTGCGATGTGTCCGCCCGCAAGACTGCCAACGCACCATTGGGATCGAAGAACGCATACCCTCGAGCCGACGCCTGACTCGAAATGTGGGCGTTATAGGCCGCAACCGCTGCGTGCAGGTTGGCCAGTTCAGCAGGCTCGACCAGGTGATCGTTCAAGCAATCGAGCGTGTCCGGGACACCGGCCGCCGCCGTGCCGAGCACGGTCGCCCCGTACCGGAACGGTACGAGCGTCGTGTCGCCGAGGCCTCCGAAGGCTGCGGGGGCACAGGTCGGCAGCACAACCATCGTCGGCGGGAGCTTGGCTGTCACGAAAGCTCCGAAGTAGTACTTCCCGTACGTCAGGTACGGGATCTGTGTAACGTCGACCACGCCGATGAGGACACCTTTCCCCTTTGCCGGCGTGGCGTCGATCCCATCGAGGACCGAATCGTAGCGCGCCGCGAAGACGGTTGGATCGGTGACCTGCGCCGGGTCGCCGCCATTGGTGGGATCAGTGGCGGCTCCAAGGACGTCATTGTTTCCGATCCATGCGGTAACGAACGTGGGGTTGGCGCGCTGCATCGCGGCGCTTTGGGTCAGGCCCCCGAGGATCAGCGTTGTCAACGTGTTCGGGTTCGAGTTGGCCGACAAATTGGACAGAATGTCCTCGACCTCCGCTCCCGGTACCGCCACGTCGTTCAGGAACGGTGGAGGTACGGGTTGCTGCTTGCGTAACGCGCAGGGTGCAGGGAGCGGCGGTCCAACGACCGTTCCCTTGAAGACGTTGATCAACGGTGGTGGACACCCTGGCCGGTTGAGCAGCGGCATGAAGAACGGTGTTCGCATCTGACGGCTCAGCAGGTTTCCGTACGACAGGAGCTGTGTGCTGTCGTTGATGCCGCCCGATTGGAACCCTGCCGTGAGCGAATTGCCCATCGCCACGTAGCGCGTGAACGCCGGATCAATCGGGTTGATTGACGCGGGCCGCAGCAGCGTGTCGTCCTGGCAGGCGAGCGTGCCGAGCAGCAGTCCGAGCGCGGCCGAACCGATCAGCGAAGTAGAGCGATGCATAGCGGTCAGTGCCTCGCGCTCAGAAGGTGTACGAGAAGCCCGCGCCGAACAGGTTCGCGTTGAACGTGTACAGCCCGTTGTTGAACGGCGTCCCCGCCCGGCCATTGCGGTCCTGCTGGCGGATGTACTGATACGCGAACTGCGCCTTCAGCCGGTTGGACAGCTCCGTTCCCACTCCGATCGTGAATTCGTTGCGCTCGCCTTCGGGCAGCAGCGGCGTCACCGTCTGATCAGGTGCGGCGGCGGTGTGAAACAGGTAGCCGCCGCGAATCACCGTCTTGGCGCTCTGCTGGTACTCGATGCCGAACCGCACTGCATGACTGTCGCGGAATCCTTCGTACAGCGACTGATTGAGCAGCGGATTGGCGAACGTGAGGGTCAGCTTGTTGAACCAGCCCCACACGATTTGCTGGTAGTCGCCCATCAGCGTCCAGCGGTCCGACGCCTTGTACGAGACGCCGATCGAGCCCTGGTCGGGAAGCGTGATCGCCGTGCTCGCCGCCCCTCCCACGAGGTTGCCACCCGCCTGGAATTCGCTTTGCAACACGATGTCGAGGGGGATGGCGGTCGGAATCAGCGGCGGCGCCGGTGCCAGAACGAGACCGGTGGGGACCTGCGTAAACGCCGCGTTTCCTTTGTACGTGATGGTCTTCTTCGTGATGAAGTGCCCGCCCACCGTCAGCCGGTCGTTCACCTTGATCTGAATGCCGCCGTTGAAGGCGATACCGTTGCCGCTGGCTGAGAGGGTCGCGTCCGCGAAATCGGTGTACGTCGGGATTCCGATCGTGGCGAAAGTCGTGCCCGGCGGCAGGCCGAACGCAGCGGGGACTGGCTGCTGGGACAGATCCACGCGCTGGTGCAGCGAGACGGTGCTGTGGATATACGCGACCCCGAACCCGAAGCTCAGCCACTTCGTCACCTGGTACGCGAACGTCGGCTGGATATTGAAGCTGGTCAGTTTCGTCTTGTACCCGTCGAACCGCCCCTGGAAGTCCGTCGGCCACTTGGTGCCGAGACCGTAGGGAGCGTAGAAGCCGATGCCGATGCCGAGCTTGGGGCTCAGGCGATGCGCGAGATAGAAGCTCGGCACCCAGTAAGTCTGGCTCGGCATGTCGGTCTTCTGGTCGAAATAGATGTCGGTGAACCCGCCGTGCGGCATGATCGCGGTGACCGACCCGCTGAACGTGGTGCCCGTGATGGAGGTCAGAGCGGCCGGATTGTACCACATCGCTGAGCCGTCGGCGCACGGAGAGGCGGCGGCAACCCCACCGCGACCCATCGAGCAGGTGCCGAGCTCATTGACGGCGAACCCCTGGGCGGACAGGGTCATGGGGACGGCGGCGAACACGAAGAGCGCATACCAGGCGAATCGCCGCATATGCAGGATCTCCGGAGTCGGGATGGGGAGATGGTGGAACCGGCTGGCTTACGGTACCATTGGCCCGAACCCTTGTCAAACCGATGCGAGCGCAAGCGATAGACCTCTTTCGGGCGACCTTCGGAAGCGACCCGACGCACGCCGCGAGCGCCCCCGGCCGGGTCAACCTGATCGGCGAACACATCGATTACAACGGCGGCCCGGTGATGCCGTTCGCGATCGCTGCGCGCACGGTGGCGATGGTTGCGCCGGCGTCCAACGGCTGGCTCGAGCTGGTGTCGGCGCAGGGAAACGGTCTCGCACGGGTCCGCTGGGACGGTGCGGTGCCGCCGGGGTGGGCCGGTTTCGCCGTCGGCGTTGCCCGCGAGCTGCTTCGCGCGGGAGTCGCGTTCGATGGTGCCCGCGTCGCGGTCGCGAGCGACGTCCCGATCGGCGCGGGTCTTTCGTCGTCGGCCGCGCTGAGTGTGGCATTGGCCCGTGCTCTCGCACTCCAGGCCGGCGCCGAGCTCGACGCGGCGACCCTGATCGGTGTCGCGCACCGGGCGGAAGTCGATCACGTCGGCGTGCGCTGCGGAATCATGGATCAGAGCATCGCGGTGCGTGCCCGCGCCGATCACGCGATGCTGCTCGAGTGCGCGACCGGCGCCGTGCGGTTCGTGCCGCTGCGCGCGCGGCTGCTGCTGGTCGATACCGGCGCGCGCCACGAGCTCGCGTCGAGTGCGTACAACACGCGACGGGCGGAGTGCGATGCGGCGCTCGCCACGCTGCGGGAGGCTCGGGCGGAGATCGGCGCTCTCGCCGAATGGCCGGTTGAGTCCCTGCGTACCATCACTCGTCTCTTGCCGCAACCGCTGCGCGCTCGCGCGAAGCACGTCGTGACCGAGACGGCGCGCACGCGCCAGGGAGCCGATCTGCTCAGCAAGGGCCGGCTCCGCGAGCTGGGGCGGTTGCTGTTCGCTTCCCACGAGTCGTGTCGGCGCGATTACGCTTGCAGCGCGCCCGAGCTCGACCTCATCGTTCGCGTAGCACAGCGGGCTGGCGCGTGGGGCGCCCGCATGACGGGAGCGGGGTGGGGCGGGAACGTGCTGGTGTTGGTCGGTCCGCCAACCGGCATGGCTCGGCGGGAGGCAGTGGTGCGGCGGCGGATCGCGTCGGCGTTTGGCCGACGC
>DATFSB010000410.1:0-9413 GCA_035262825.1 Gemmatimonadales bacterium
TCTCGACCTCGAGCTGGGAGAGGTCGCGGTGCAGCTCGGCGCACGGCCGCGCTACAGCCTGGTCGACCTGGTGCAGAACTTCTACCGCATCGACGCGGGCCTGCTGGCCACGTACATCGAGCGGCATGAGTCCGGTGTCGACTTCCTGTCCGCGCCGTTCCACCCGGAGACGGTGGACGCGGCGGGCCACGACCAGATCCGCGGGATCCTGCATTACCTGAAGCGTCAGTACGACTACATCGTGGTCGACACGCCGAAATCGTTCTCGCTCGATTCGGTCGCCGCGTTCGAAGAGGCGGACCGCATCCTGCTCGTATCGACCGTGGATGTCCCGTCGCTCCGGAATCTGCAACGCTGCCTGCCGCTGCTCGAGCGGGTGGCCGGCAAGGACCGGGAGCGGCTGCGGCTGGTCATCAACCGCTATCACCCGGACGACATGCTGTCACTCGAGGACGTACACAAGACGGTCGGGCTCAAGGCCGACTGGACGCTGTGCAACGATTACGAGACGGTGAGCCGTTCCATCAACTCGGGAGCTCCGGTAGCCGGGAACGGCGGGAAATCGAAGTACGCTCGTGACCTCCAGGCACTCGGCGCGGAATTGGCCGGCGTCTCGGCGACGGGCGGTACCGGGCGGGCGAGCGGCGCCCGGCTGTTGGGAATTCTGGGTCGCCTCCGCCGGCGGCCGGATGAGAAGGACTCATGACCAGCGACGGACGACGCAGCTCGGCTTCTTTCGCCGCCCCTCCGGCTCCCGGCAACGGGAACGACGGCAAGCGCCGCTCGATGCCGTGGGAAATGCCCCTCAGTCCCGAGGCGACCCGCCCGGCCGGGGAGAGCGCAGCCAGCTTCGCACAGATCAAGACGCGGGTGCACCGCCGCATCCTCGAACGCCTCAACCTGTCGAATCTCGACAAGCTGGAGCGCGACGAGGTGGTCAGCGCCATCGCGAAGGTCGTGCAGGACCTGGTCGCGCAGGAGCAACTGCCGCTCAACCTCGGCGAGCGCGACCAGCTCGTGCGCCAGGTGGTGGACGAGATCTTCGGGCTCGGTCCGCTGGAGACGCTGATGCAGGACCCCGACGTGGCCGATATCCTCGTCAATACGCATGACCAGGTGATCATCGAGCGCCACGGCAAGCTGATCAACACCGACGTGCGTTTCCAGGACGACCGCCACCTGCTGCAGGTGATCGACCGGATCGTGTCGGCCGTCGGCCGCCGCATCGATGACTCTTCCCCGATGGTCGATGCGCGTCTGCCGGACGGCTCGCGCGTCAACGCCATCATTCCGCCGCTGGCGATCGACGGACCGCACCTCTCGATCCGGAAATTCAAGCGCGACGCCCTGTCGGGCGAGGATCTCGTGCGGCTGGAGAGTATCACCCCGCCCATGGTCCAGGTGCTGCAGGGCATCGTCAAGGCGCGCCTCAACATCCTCATCTCCGGCGGGACCGGCGCGGGGAAGACGACGCTGCTCAATATCCTGTCCTCGTACATCCCCGAGGACGAGCGGATCGTGACGATCGAAGATTCGGCCGAGCTGCAGCTGCGCCAGCCGCACGTGGTGCGACTGGAAACGCGGCCGGCCAACATCGAGGGCCAGGGCGCGGTGCCGCAGCGCATGCTGCTCATCAACGCGCTGCGGATGCGGCCCGACCGCATCGTGATGGGCGAGTGCCGCGGCTCCGAAGCGGTGGACATGCTGCAGGCCATGAATACCGGCCACGACGGCAGCTTGACCACGCTCCACTCGAATTCCCCGCGCGATGCGCTGAGCCGCCTCGAGACGATGATCTCGATGGCGAACCTCAATCTGCCCGACAAGGCGATGCGCCAGCAGATCGCCTCGGCGGTCAACGTCATCGTCCAGATCAGCCGCCTCACCGACGGCTCGCGCAAGCTCATGCAGGTGTCCGAGATCGTGGGGATGGAAGGCGATATCATCACGATGCAGGACATCTTCGTCTATGAACGTCAGGGCGTGGACGCCAACGGCCGCGTGATCGGCCGGTTCAAGGCGACCGGCATTCGCCCCCGCTTTACGGAGCGCCTCGCCGCCTGGGGCATCGAGCTTCCGAACGCGCTGTTCTCCCCCATCGGGGAGCGCGCCGCCGCGGAGCCCTCCCGATGGTAGGCCTCTGGGGACCCGCTATCCTCATCTTCGCCGCGGTCTCGCTGGGCACGGTGGCGATAGCGCTCGTCGTGCAGTGGGCCGGTGAGCTGCGGCAGCGACGCATCGCCGTCGGGCAGCTGCGCGACTTCGGCGCCGCCATCGCCGCCGGTCCGTCGGCCGTGTTGCGCGAAGTGCAGGACGCCGAAGCGAAATGGATGAAGGCGATCGGGGAGCGGATCCCGCAGCTCCGCGGCCTCAAGGGCGCGCTCGAACAGGCCGCGGTCCAGTGGACGCCCCAGAGCTTCATCATGATCTCCGTCGGCCTCGCGATGGGGGCGGCGCTCGTGATGGCGGTGGTGTTCCCCGTCCTCCCCGCCGTGCTGCTGGCGGCGGCGATCGCGGGGTCACTCCCCTACTTCCATATCCGGCGCAAGGTGAAGCGGCGCCTCGCGGCGCTCGAGGAGCAGCTCCCCGAGGCGATCGATCTGATCGGCCGGGCGATGCGCGCCGGGCATCCGCTTTCGGCGGGTCTCAAGATGGCGAGTGAAGAGACGCCTGAGCCGCTCTCCGGGGAGCTGCGGCGCGTCTTTGAGGAGCAGCGTTTCGGCATGCCCTTCGAGGATGCGATCCTCGGCATGTGCGATCGCGTGAACCTGATCGACGTCCGCATTCTCGTCACGGCGATTCTGGTGCAACGCGATGTCGGCGGCAACCTCGCCGAAGTGCTGGACAAGATCTCGTACGTCATCCGGCAGCGGTTCACGATCCGGCGCCAGCTCCGCGTCTACACGGCCCAGGGGCGGTTCAGCGGCATCGTGCTGGCGCTGCTGCCCATTGCGGTCGGGTCGGCCCTGTTTTTCATCAATCGGCCGTACATGATCACGTTGTTCTTCGACCCGATCGCGCGGTATTTCCTGATTCTCGCGGTGATTTTGCAGATCCTCGGCTACTTCTGGATCCGCAAGATCGTGGACATCGAGATCTGAGGAGTCAGGCGTGACCTATCTGGTGGCAGCGTTGTTCGGCCTTGCGGTCGCATTTGCGGTGACGCTCGTGGCACGGCTCATTCCGAGCCGGCCGCGAGCCGTAGCCCGGCAGCTCGCGGAGCTGGAGCGTATGGCAGCTGCCGACGATGGTATCCAGAAAGAGGGGCGGCAGCGGCGCTCGCGAGAGCTCAAGGCCGTGCTCACGTTCGTGGGCGAGAAGGTCGACCAGAAAGACCCGGTTCGCACCAGCGAGCTGCAGGAGCTGATGATCCACGCCGGGTACCGCGAGCCGGGCGTCGTCCCCATCTACTGGGGCGCCCGCGTGGTGTTGACCGCGGGTCTCGGGATCGGGCTGTTCCTGCTGGTGAAGCTGCTCGGGGCGGACGCGCTGAAGTCGATCGTCGCGGGTGCCTCGGGCGCGGCGCTGGGGTTTGTCGGTCCCGCGGTCCATGTCGGTGGGCGCGCCCGGCGGCGCCAGAAAGATCTGCAGCGGACCCTGCCGGACGCGCTGGACCTGCTGATTGTCTGCGTCGAAGCGGGGCTGGCGCTGAACCAGGCGCTCGTCCGGGTCGCCGAGGAAATCCGCCACGTGAGCCGTCTCACCAGCGAGGAGTTCTCGCTCGTGAACTTCGAGATCCGTGCCGGCGTACCGCGCGACGAGGCGCTCAAGAACCTCGCCAAGCGCACCGGCGTGGCCGACATCGGGTCGTTGACGGCGATGCTGATCCAGACCGACCGCTTCGGCACGTCGATCGCCCAGGCGCTGCGCGTGCACTCGGACACGTTGCGGACCAAGCGCCGGCAGCGCGCCGAGGAGGCAGCGGCCAAGACGACCATCAAGCTCGTCTTCCCGCTGGCGTGCTGCATTTTCCCCGCGCTCTTCGTCGTCATTCTCGGGCCGGCAATGGTGGAGATTTACCGCACCCTGCTCGGGATGAAATGAGTCATTCCCTCACCGTGACCAACCTCACGCGCGGCAGCTGCGTCGCCGCGCAGGCGCGGCTCGCCAATCGCTGGTGGTCGCGGCTGCTCGGCTTGCTCGGCCGGCGGCCACTCGTGCGGGGGGAAGGACTCCTGCTGGTGCCCTGCCGCGCCGTTCACATGATCGGCATGCGCTACGCGATCGACGTCGCATTCGTGGATCGCTGGGGCGGTGTCGTAGCCACTTACCATCACCTGGCGCCGGGATCGCGGTCGCGGTGGCATCGAGCTGCCGTCGTCGCCCTGGAGGTTCCGGCGGGGACGCTGCGGTCCACGGAGACGCAGACCGGTGATGCACTGCAGTGGCGCTCAAATCCGGAGGCTGCGTGACCGCTACCGTTGCAAGCGCACCCACGAGTCCATTCGCTCCTGAATCGATCTCGGACACGGGGCTGACGCCCGAAGCGATTACCGAGCTGCTGCTCAAAACGCTCCACGTCCGCGGAGCCTTGAGCGGTCAGATGCTGGTCGATGCCGTCTGTCTGCCGTTCCCGATCGTGGACGAGCTGTTGATGGTGTTGCAACACCAGCGGCTCATCGAGGTCAAGCGCACGGCGGGTGCGGGGCGCGGCGGATACGTCTTCGATCTGACGAGCAGCGGCGGCGAGCGTGCCCTGGAGGCAATGGCGTCCGGCCAGTACGTGGGTCCCGCACCGGTGCCGCTCGAGTATTACCGCGCGTGGATGGAGCAGCAATCGATCCGCAACGTGCAGGTGACCCGCGAGCGGCTCCGCGAAGCGTTCGGACACATGGTGCTCGATCCCGAGTTCATCGAGAACTTCGGACCGGCCGTCAATTCCGCGAGATCCCTCTTCATCTTCGGGGACTCCGGCAACGGCAAGACCGTGATTTCCGAGGTGCTCGCCAGTCTGCTGGGCGGATCCTTCTTCATTCCGTACGCGGTGGATATCGGCGGCCAGATCATGCAGGTGTACGACCCGGTCTACCATCGCCCGGTCGCGGAAGGCGCCGGAGACGGTTCGTCCGCCGAGCCGGATTGGCTCCGCGACGTGCCGAACTACGATCGGCGGTTCGCGCGTGTGGCGCGGCCGGTCGTGCTGACTGGCGGCGAGCTGACGCTGGAGCAGCTCGATCTGCAGTACGATCGGGACACGAAGATGTATCAGGCGCCGTTCCAGGTGAAGGCGAACGGCGGAGTGCTGATCATCGACGACTTCGGCCGGCAGCGCGTACCACCCCGCGAGCTGCTCAACCGCTGGATCCTGCCACTCGAGAAGCGGATCGACTTTCTGACGATGCACACCGGTGCGAAGTTTCCGGTGCCGTTCGAAAGCCTGCTCATTTTCGCGACGAACCTCGAACCGGACGACCTGGTCGAAGAGGCGTTCCTCCGGCGCATTCATTACAAGGTGCGGGTAAACAGCCCCACTCGGGCGCAGTACGAGGAGATTTTCCGGCGCTACGCGACGGCTCGCGGGATGGCGTACCGGCCTGAGGCGGTCGCTCAGGTGTACCGCGATTTCTACGATGCCCGGGGCATCGCTCCGCGCGGCTGCCACCCGCGCGATTTGATCGATCACGTGAGCGACTTCGCCCGGTTTCTCGAAGTCGAGCCGACGCTGTCGGCCGACCTCATGGACCGTGCCTGTCACTCGTACTTCCTCGACGCGTCCACACGCCTGTGACGTGCGGGATCACCTTATCGATACGCCTGGAGTGGACGAGGAGCATATGAGCGACCGCATACTCGAAGTCCCGAGTCATGAGAGTCCCGAGACGACCCTGCGCGACATGGAGGTCGCGAACCAACGGCTGCGGCGCTTCGCTTGGTCCGTCATGTTGGGGGCAATCGTCGTGCTGGGCTTCACGGCTGTCGTCGTGGTGATGTTCGCCACGCAGCGACTCCCCGCGCCCGGCTCCGTCGTGCAGGCGCGCAGCTTCGTCCTTCAGGACGAGCAAGGCAGAGTCCGGGCGACATGGGGGGTCACGAAGGACGGCGGCGTGCAGCTGGCTTTGCAGGATGACAAGGGGAATCCCCGTGCACGCATGAGCGTGCTTCAGGACGGCTCGACGGGTCTGGCACTCGTGGACGGCGCCGGCCACCCGCGCGCCGCGCTCGGTCTGCTGACGGACGGCACGATCAATCTGGTCTTTGCGGATCAGGGCGGGCAAAGCCGGGCGGTGTTCGGCCTGACCCCGGGCGGCGCTTCGAGCATCGTCCTCGCTGACGGCAAAGGGGTGACGCGGGCGGGGCTCAGCGTGGCGAATAGCGGCAGAGCGACACAGACGGTAGACGAGACTGGCGGTCCATAGGACCAGACGCACAGACGCACTGGGGAGAACAGGTTCAAGTAGAGGCAGGTCATCAACGCAATGATGGGGTACGTCTCGCCAGTTTAGGATGACGTACCCCTTCTAATTGCTCCTAGCTTCTGCCATGCCCCTCCACCAGAAGTTGAAGGCATGGCAACACTCGCAGCGACTTGCGGTCGAGTGTGTCAAGGTTTGTCGCACATTCCCCGACTTTGAACAGAACAACCTGGCGGATCAGGTGCGTCGCGCCTGCTATAGCATCCCTCTCAACATTGCGGAGGGGAGCACGCGCCGCGGGACGCGGGAATACCGTCGCTACCTCGACACCGCCTGGGCATCGCTTGCGGAGCTTCAGACGGCCCTCGAGATAGCTCGCGACGTCGGCTACCTGGAGCCTGCTGATTTTGGACGCTTGGAAGCTTTGGCCGTGGAGACGAGCAAGACCCTATTCGGATTGCTGAGAAAGATCAGCGAAGCCTCAACGAGAGACCCCAAACACCATTAGCTGTTTTCCCCGGTGCGTCTGGTGCGTCTAGCCTTTGCCCTGCCTGCTTCACTAGCTTTTCCTCAATGTCTGTTGCCTATGATGTAATCATCGTCGGCGCCGGCCACGCCGGCTCCGAGTCCGCATCCGCCGCCGCCCGCCTCGGCGCACGCACGCTGTTGCTGACCGCGAACCTCGACACTATCGGCCAGATGAGCTGCAATCCCGCAATCGGCGGGATCGCCAAGGGCACCGTCGTGCGCGAGGTGGACGCCCTCGGCGGCATCATCGGCCGCGCCGCCGATCGCGCCACGATTCAGTTCCGCATGCTGAACCGCTCCAAGGGTCCCGCCGTCTGGGCTCCCCGCGCCCAGGCAGACCGGACATTGTACCGCCGCGCCGTCCGCTCCTTACTCGAGCGCCTGCCGTCGCTCGAGCTGACCCAGGGAATGGCGGCGCGACTCCTCGTCGATCACGCGCGGGTTCAGGGCGTCGAAACGACCGACGGCCGCCGCTTCCTGGCGAGCGCAGTCATCATTACCGCTGGCACGTTCCTCCGGGGCCGCATCCATCTCGGGACAGATACGCAGATCCCGGCGGGCCGAGCGGGCGATCAGCCCTCGGTGGACATGGCGCAAGCTATTGAAGATATTGGACTTACAGTATCGCGCTTCAAGACAGGGACCCCGCCCCGCGTGGACGGACGTTCCGTCGATTGGAGTAAGGTCGAGCGACAGGACGGCGAGAACGACGGCTACCGCTTCTCCTTCTACGAGCGCGCCGAGCTGCCGCGGCAGGTGCCCTGCTGGATCACGTGGGCTGGTGCAGCGGTCAAGGAGATCATCAAGGCGCACCTCAAGGAGTCGGCGCTGTACGGCGGCGCCATCTCCGGCCGCGGCCCGCGTTATTGCCCGTCGGTCGAAGACAAGATCGTCAAGTTCCCCAATGCTCCCCGCCATCAGATCTTCCTGGAGCCTGAGGGGCTCGACACGCACGAGCTGTATGTGAACGGGCTGTCGACCTCGCTGCCGGTCCATGTCCAGCTCGAATTCCTGCACGCCGTACCTGGCCTCGAGCGCGCGCTGATGACGCGCCCCGGGTACGCGATCGAATACGACTACTATCCCCCCGACCAGCTGACCCCGTGGCTCGAGACGAAGGCGGTCGAGCGCCTGTTCTTCGCCGGTCAAATCAACGGGACCACCGGATACGAAGAGGCGGCCGGACAGGGAGTGGTCGCCGGGATCAACGCTGTGCGACGGATGCGCGGACAGGAGCCCGTCGTATTCGGCCGCGACGATGCCTACATCGGCGTACTGGTCGACGACCTCGTCACGCGTGGCGTCGACGAGCCCTACCGCCTGTTTACTTCGCGAGCCGAGTTCCGCTTGCTGCTGCGCCAGGACAATGCGCTGCGGCGTCTGCTCCCGCTCGCCGAGCGGCTCGGGCTTTTGACCGACGAGGAGCGTCGCACGGCAACCGCTCGACTCGATAAAGAAGAAAGGGTTCTCGCGCTCGCACGCGAGACGACGATCACGCCAGATCAGGCCCGGGCTGCATTGGCGCCAAGCGGTAACGCGCTCGTCGCTCCGGAGCGCATTGCCGCCGTCGCTCGGCGGCCGCACGTGTCCCTCGCTGCGCTGCTCGAATCGGCGGGAGTGGATGACGGAGCCGACACCGAGGCCACCACCGCGGCGGAAATCGAGCTGAAGTACGACGGGTACCTGGCGCGGGAGCGGGATGCGGCGAGCCGGCTCGCCGAGCTCGCGTCGTTTACGCTGCCGCTCGACCTTCCCTACTCGAATTTCGTGAGTCTCTCCACGGAGTCGCGGCAGAAGCTGGAGCGGATTCGTCCGACCTCGCTCGCGCAGGCGGCGCGAGTGCCCGGCGTCTCTCCCAGCGATCTGCACAACCTCGTCATGGAGACGATCCGCTGGAGGCGCCGGGTCGCCTAATACGTTTCACGTGAAACTGTCCCCAGAAGTCCGGTTTCACGTGAAACTCCAAGGCGTTACGTTGCGTGTTTGCCATTCCCCATTAGATTATCCGACAACACCTTACGACTTCAACAGTATAAGTCATTGTAATATAAGAACTTATATGTCACCACGTATTATCGCTATTGCGAACCAGAAGGGCGGCGTCGGCAAGACGACGACTGCCGTCAATCTCGCCGCGTCACTGGCGACCGCCGAGCGCAAGACGCTGCTGATCGATGCCGATCCGCAGGGGAACGCGACGAGCGGCGTGGGAATTGATCGCACGGCGCTCGAGCGCTCGCTGTACGATGCGTTGCTCGACGGTCAGCCGCTCTCGAGCACGCGGGTGAGTGCGGTGCATTTTCCCTATCTCGACGTCGTTCCTGCCACTCAGGACCTGGTCGGCGCCGAGCTGGAGCTGGTTAATCGCTCGGGACGGGAAACGGTGCTGCGGCGCGCCCTCGCCGACGTCAAGAACGACTACCAGTACGTCGTCATCGATTGCCCCCCGTCGCTCGGCCTGCTCACGCTCAACGTCCTCACCGCCGCCGACGGCGTGCTGATTCCGATCCAGTGCGAGTACTACGCGCTCGA
>DATFSB010000411.1:0-4240 GCA_035262825.1 Gemmatimonadales bacterium
GTCCTGCATGCGGTGCAGCAGCGCGGCGTCCTCGACCGAGAGCGCCCCGTGTGGGATGCGCTGCACCGTCGAATCGTAGATCATGATCCCGGTGTGCGGACTCTGCAGCGAGAGCGATGCGACCGAACGGATCAGGCTCGCCACCGCCCCGACCCGGGCCGCGGCGATCGCGCCCGTCACGCGGTAGGGAACGACGGCACCGTAGGCGCCGAACGGCGTGAGCGTGTCGGGATACGCGACGTCGAAGATGACGATCCTCCCTTTCGCTTCCGCGGCACGGCGTTGCAGGTCGGCGAAGCTCGACACCACCAGCACCGGCGCTGTGATCCCGCCGGGCGGCGTCCCGATGCTGCCGCCGAGCCCGAGCAGGTGCAGCCGCACCCGGCGCGGCGCGACCAGCTCCGCCGACTCCTCGCCCCGCACCCAGTGCGGCACGCTCACCGGCTCGCCGTGGACGTTGGCGAGCCCGTCGGCCTTCATCTTCGCCAGGATCCAGTCGATCGCGCCCTCGAGGGCCTGCGACCCGGAGATCCGGCTGCCGAACCGGTCCGACAGCTCGGCGATGCGGGAATACGCGCTCGAGTCGCTCAACGCCGCCACGATGAGTCGATGCGCGTCCTCCTGGTAGCGCGCGGCGACGGGCGTATCGGCGGAGACCCGGACGACGAGGGCCGCGAGCGCCAGCAGCATCACAGCTGCACCGCGGCCATGGTTTCCTTCACGGCGTTCGCCGACTTGGTGAGGGCCGCCTGTTCCTCCGGCGTGAGCGACACCTGGAGGATCTGCTCCAGCCCGCCGCGGCCGAGCTTGCACGGCACGCCGCAATAGATCCCCGACAGCCCGTACTCACCCTCGAGCCACGCCGCACACGGCAGTACCCGCTTCTTATCGAGCACGATCGATTCGACCATCTGCACGGCGGCGGCGGAGGGCGCATAGTACGCCGAGCCGGTCTTCAGAAACGCCACGATCTCGGCACCGCCGTTGCGGGTGCGATCGACGATCTTGTCGAGCGTCGCACGGTCGATCAGCTGCGTGATCGGAATGCCCGAGACGGTGGTGTAGCTGATCAGCGGCACCATCGTGTCGCCGTGGCCACCGAGCACCATCGCCTGGATATCTTCGACGGACACGTTCGCGGCCTCGGCGAGGAAGCTGCGGTAGCGTGCGGTGTCGAGCACACCGGCCATGCCGATCACCCGCTCGCGCGGGAAGCCGGTGACCTGCTTCGTGACCCAGCACATCACGTCGAGCGGGTTGGAGACGACGACGACGATGGCCTTGGGTGCCACCTGCTTGACCTGCTGCGCGACCTGTTTCACGATGTCGGCGTTGGTGCGCACCAGGTCGTCGCGGCTCATCCCCGGCTTGCGGGCGATTCCGGCGGTGACGATGAACAGCTCACTTCCCGCCGCGGGCCCGTAGTCCTTCGCTCCCACGACCCGCGTATCGAACCCCTCGATCGGGGCGGATTCCCACTGGTCCAGTCCCTTCCCCTGCGGCACCCCGTCCACCACGTCCACCATGACGACGGTGCGGGCCAGGTTCTTCTCGGCCAGTCGCTGCGCGGCTGTGGCGCCGACGTTGCCGGCTCCCACGACCGTGATCTTCTCGAACATGAGGGTGCGCTCGCGCTTGAGGGTGAGAGAGCCTGTCCCGAGCCGATGGCGAGGGAAACGCCGGAAACTAAGGGCGTACAGCGCGCGCGGGCAACGCGCTCAGCGGTGCGCGGGCGGAGCGGGTTTGGCTGCGACGGGACGCAGGGCCGAATCCGGCGGCACGAACGCATTCAGACGCCAGCTATCGACCCGATACACGTTGTCGTCGCCCGTGCGGCGAGCCCAGACGCCGGTGCTGCTCGAATCGAACGACAGCTCCAGCAGCTTTGCACCGCCCGCTCCAACTAAGCTGAGGGTGCGACGTGCGGTGGGCTTCCGGCCGGAGTCGGCCTGTGCCGCCGTGCCGAACCCGCTCGCGTTGAACTCCCGGTAGTAGGCCAGCATCGCGGTGACTTTCGCGGAGTCTGCCGCAGCGCCCGTGGCAAAGTGCCAGCCGGTGCCGCTGCGTCGCAGGCCGTAGGAGCGGCGCGCGGTGACGTTGACGGCGAGGATACTGTCGGACGCGACGCGGGCGATCACCTTGTCGCGCCAGTCATTGACCTGGCGCCGCGCGAGATCGACCAGGTTGCCGCGCCACAAGAGAATCGAATCGGAACCCTCACGGCGCACATACCCACTCGACGGCTGCGCGGCTAGCGCCCCGATGACCAGTTTCACCGTCGGCTGGCCGCCGCTCCAGACGCGCAGCCAGTAGCCGCCGCTCGAGTCGACCCCCATCCGCTGGAACGAGCCGGGGCTCACGGCGACGAGATCCGGGACCGCGGTGTCGATGAACGCGAGGAACAGCTGCCCCACCGGCTCGCTGCCCGCCCGGTAGCCGTTGACCGTCCACGCCGTCCCGGTGCGTACTAGCCGCAGCGTGTCGCTGCCATGACGAATGACGATCGAATCGGTCTGCGCAGGCGTAACGCGAGGCAGCGTCAGCCGGCCCTGAATCACATCCGACTTGTGAGACAACAGGCGTGCTCCCAACCAGACACAGATCAACAGCATGAGCGCCAGGGCGATGACGCGCAGCTGGTTGGCGCTCATGCGGCTGCTCCCGAGGCGAGTGGCCGGTACACCTGACGCTTGATCCGGCTCCGGCGCATCAGGCGCGTGGCTCCGAACAACACAATGAACAGCGGGATGCCGATCAGATTCCCGTAGCGCACCGCCACCTTGACGGCCGCATTGGGGAACACGAGTGGCGGCGGGGTGCGGTCCTTGGAGCGGATCGCGATCAACGCGTCGTCCTGCGCCAGCCAGTCGATCGCGTTTTCGACGAAGACGATGTTGGCGGCCTGGTTCTGGGAGTAGTTGTCGGTCGCGAACTCGTCGTTGCCGATCACGATCAGCCGGCCTTTGGGAGCGTTCGCCGGGGCGCCGGGCGGGGGGGTCACGGCCACGGCCAGGATCCGGGTTGCGAGGTTGGTGCGGGCGAACTCCTGTTGCGGCGTCAGCATTGCCGAACCCTGCATCACGCCACCGGCTCGCGTCGTGACGAGCAGCAGTGTGAGGCTGCCTTTCGTCGCGTGCGTCGTGTCGATCGAGCTCGGCCACGGGAGTAAGACGCTCGATACTTCGGCGTTGACCGCCGAGGCGCGCGTCGATCCCGCCCGCACGAAGAACGGGTACGCCAGCACGGCCTGGCCGTACTGAGTGGGAAGCCCGACGACGGCGTTGGAGGCGAGGTCGTAGACGATGTCCGACTGGATCGCGACGCCGAACGGCCGCAGCAGCGCGTTCCAGGGCACGGAGCGGGACATCGCGAACGGTTGCTGCGGCACATGGCGCATGCCGCTCGCCATCACGAGGGCGCTGCCGCCGCTGGCGAGGAACCGCTCGAGCGGCTCGAGCTGGGCCGGCGGAATCGTGTCGGGGGCGTTGGTCAGCACCAGGACTTTGATATCGGCGCCGACGCCTGAGTCGCTGGTCAACGGGATGTCGCGCACCGTATAGCGCTGATCCAACGACGAACGCAGCGTGCCGTAGTCAGGCCCCTGCTGCTGATATGGATTGACGGGCGCCCCGACCCATCCTACGGCCGGGCGGGTCGTGCGCGTGAGATCGCGGATGAACGACGTCAGACGGTACTCGAGATCGTCGGTCTGCCGCACCAGCGGGATCTGTCGCGCCCCGTTGGCATACTGTACCGCGATCCCGAGATAGCCCTCCTTCACCTGGAGCGACGATTGCCCGAGCACGTTGAACTGAACCGGTGGGATCCCGAGGGCTTGGGCTTCGTGCACCCCCGCGCTATCACCCGTGGGATCGATCACGACGAGCCGTAGCTTGCCGTGCGCTGCGGCGCGATAGTCCCCCAGCAGGTCGTCGACATCGCGCTTCACCGGCGCGACCTCCGGCGGCAGCGCGTTCGACGCGAACAGCTTGATCGTGACGAGGTCCGGGAGATGGCCGAGCAGGTCCCTGGAGGCGCGCGACAGGGTGAATTGCCGCCCCGGCGACAGATCGAGCCGCCCGCCGATCCAGCGCCCGAACAGATTCAGCATCACGAGCACGCCGATGAGCAGCGTCGTCCCCAGCCGCAGGCGCTTCAGCTCCTGCCCGCCGGGAGCCAGCTTGCGGTTCATCAGCGACAAGTAGGCGAGGCTCAGGAAGACGGCGACGAGGGTGAGGAA
>DATFSB010000412.1:0-2118 GCA_035262825.1 Gemmatimonadales bacterium
GACGTTCCTGCTGCAGGCGCAGGACGACCACGTCGACTACGTGATGAACACGATCGTGTACTGGCACGCGCTCCAGCACGCCGACGTCCCCGTGGAGCTGCACGTGTTCCCGCACGGGGGCCATGCGTTCGGACTGCGGCGCACGGAGCAGCCGATCACGGCATGGCCCGAGCTTGTGGACACGTGGCTTCGGTCAATCGGGATGGTTCCGCGGTAGTGGGATCGTTCGGCTGGGCGTGGCTTGCCGCGACGATCGCGCTCGCGCTGCACGTCGCCGACGAGGCGTCACACGACTTCCTCGCCTGGTACAACCCCCGTGCCCTGCGCATTCGCCAGGTCCTGGGCGGTCTGCCGTTCCCGCCGACGTTCACGTTCTGGCCGTGGTTGATTGGCCTCACGGCCGCGGTTCTGTTGCTGGCCGCCATGACGTTCTCCGCTTTCGCCGGAGAACACTGGCTCCAGTCCGTCGCCTACTTCCTGTCCGTTATCCATGTTGCGAATGGACTGCTTCACCTCGGCGCGTCGGTCGCCGCTCGGCGCACCGTGCCGGGGGTGCTCTCGGCACCGCTGCTGCTCGTCACGGGAAGCTGGCTCGCCTACGCTGCCGCACGACTGCCCTGAGGCCGCCACGTGCTCGGCCCCGCCACCCTCAACGCCTCTGTTGTCGCTCACAGAGGTCGAGGTGCTATGAAAGCCGCACTCGGATTGGTCCCGATCGTCTCTTTGGTGGCTTTGCCCTGCTCGGCGCAGCAGGCGCGCTACCGCCTGCCGGCTGGCGACACCTTGCGATATCGCGAGGTAACGGAAGGCCACATCGAGCTACGTCCTCCCCGTGGTCCCGTCACCATCACCAGCCATCACGATGCGATCATCGCCGTTGTGGGGGGCCCTGGGGACACGGTCACCGCCTGGTACGAGCAGCTGACGATTTCCAGCGTGAACTCGCAGGGTGAGAACCACGCGAACACCGCAGCCGCGCTGCACCTCCCGTTTCGTCTGCTCATCACACCGGGCGGTCGGGTCACGCTGCTCTCGGCTCCAGTCTTCGACAAGGAACTCGCCGCAGTGAGCGACCTCACGCACGAATTCGAGGATTTCTTCATCTCGATGACGAGCGGGAACCTCCGGGCGGGAAGCACCTGGAGCGACACCATCGAGAACTCGGGTGCCGGCCAGTCGCAGGACACCTATCACGCGCGGCACGTGCGTCACTACCGGATCCAGCGCGATACCGTACTGTCCGGCAAGGCGTCCGCCGTTACCATCGCCGTAAATCAGAGTGTGGAGGTTCGGGATTCGAGTCCCCTGGAGAGTCAATCGGCTACGATCGCGACCACAATAAAGGGCCGCGAGGAAGGGACCGCGGTATTTGCAACGCGCCAGGGTCGTCTCGTCGCGCGAGAGCGCCGCGGGCATCTCACCGGCACACAAGTGTTCGAGGGTCAGGGGCGGCGCGTCGAAGTGCCGATCGTCTACGACTATACGAGTCGTCTGAGCCTGCAGCCGTTTTCGCCGGCTGAGGATCGTCGCTAACGCGCCACCGCTCTCTGCTTCTTGTCACCCAACCACAACAGCGCATCGACGATCAGCTGATCCTCGTCCGGATTCCCGAACGTGTGCGACAACGTGCGATTCGTCGTGTCGTACTTGTGCTCGTAGTCGATGTCGTTGTGACCCATGTTGAAATAGATCATCTTGTACTTCCGATTGGTCCACACCACAGGGTAGTAGCCGCTGTGCCAGATCTCGTGCGGCTTCGGTCCCGTCCCCAGCGGAAAACTCGTCGAGTCGATCGACACCAAAATGTCGATGTCCGGGTTCTGCCGCAGATCCCTCTCCCACCGATACCACTCGCTCGGCGCAGAGGTGAACGTCGCCGGCAGACGCCGCGTCGCAGGGTGGGCGCGATCCTCCACCCGCAGCACCGCCGCCGTCGGCCGCCAAGTGTTGCTGACGTACGACCCCACGCCCAGAAATACGTTGTGGTACCAGTCCCAGTTGGCCGGCACCGCCGACGGGGTCAGCGCGAAGCCGGCGAAGTGAAACCCCATCCAGGCGCCGCCTCGCTCCATGTACGCCTGAAACGCGGCGCGCTGAGCGGGATCCTCGGGACGCGTG
>DATFSB010000413.1:0-11073 GCA_035262825.1 Gemmatimonadales bacterium
GCGTGTGATCCCAGCGCTCCCGCGCTCGAGCGAGATCGAGATCAGGCGGGACTTCGCCGCCCCATAGGACGAGCCGGTCGGCGCGCGTCCGGCCGGCGACGAGCCAGCGACATGCGGTGGCGGTCCCCTGCGAGAAGCCCAGCACATGGATCCCGCCGGGAGGCCGGCGCTCGTGGGTCACTGCCGAGAACACGAGGTCGAGGTAATGCACGTAGTCGTCGATTTCGGTGAGTCGGTCTTCGCGCGTCATCCAGCTGGCACCCACTTTATCGCGCGCGTCTCCCTCCAGGTAAAAACGCGATAACGCCTCGGGGGCAACCACGGTGCGCTGCTCGTCACCGAGCCCCGTGAAGTGGCGCAGAAATCGCCCGGCGAGCTGGCCATAACCGTGCAGCACGAACCAGATCTCGCGTGCGGAAGATGGTTCGGCTCCGATCGAGTAATAGCGCGCCGAGCGTGGGACGCTGAGGCGGTGCTCGTCCATCCGCTACCGCACGATGATGGTAGACGTGTCGTGCGGCTCGACGGTGAACCGCACGACGCGTCCGTGATCCTCGAGCACGAGCGGCACGGGGTCTGCTTCATCGAGCCGGGTGCGGTGCGCGCTCTGCACCGGCTCGGCGAAGCGCCACGCCCCGGCGGCTCGCGTGTCGCCCGGATTGAAGCAGCGCAGCACCACGCCCTCGCCCGTCCCGGCAACTGGCTTGAGCGTGGAGAACACGAGTCCGGCGCCTTCCAGCGTCACGGCGCCTGACGGTGGGGCGAGCCCGATCGCGTCGCGGATCCACACTCCACGCACAGGCGTGAACACCGATTCCCATATTTCGGGAAGCGCCTCCGCCCCGGCGACCGGTGCCACGGCCAGCTCGATCCGGGTGCGACCCAGACACTGCGCCTCCGGTGTCGCCGTCGGCCATGCCGCGTGCCCGGGCCGCCCGGGGAGGTCGCTGCGCGATAACGCGCCGGTTGCCCGCAGCAGCGTGATCGCCACGTCTCCCTGGGGCGTGCGCTCGTACTCGAAGAACCCCGGTGCCAGGAGCGCGAGACCGCGCGACGCTCCGAACACGGCCACAAAGCGGTGGGCCGGAGCGGTGCGCGGCGTCGCTTCGAGCGGCAGTCCGGAGTCGGGAGGCGGCGCGATCTCGGGTCCGTACCCGAACTGCGTCCCCACGATCGCGGGGTTCTTGGAGCCCATCGGAATGCGGGCCCGCAGTCGGTGGTCCGTCGCGCAGTTGTCGACGTCGAGGATACAGCGGACGATGGGACTGTCGGCGTGTACCATCACGGTCATCCGGATGTCCACCCGACCCCGCTTGTTCTGACCGCTCGACCGCCCGACCGCCCGTAGTGTCCACCGGGTTTCGACCCCTGCGACCAGCGGCCCGGCCGCCACCCGCCGCACCTGAATCGGTCCCTGACTGCGCACGAGCCGGTCGCGAGCGACCGGCCAGAACGTGTACGCGTCGCCCGCATCGCCTTCACTCTCGAGGCGCAGCACGTCGAGCCAGCGCGCTCCGCTGGCACGGTCGTACAGCATCAGGGAGCCGGTGCGATCGAGCGTCACAACCACATGGCGGTTGACGAGCGAGCGCGCCTGCACCTCTGCCACGTCCTCGGGGCGCCGCGACTGGGGAGCGCCGGGGGTGAGCACCGCCGTTCCGAATCCGGAGATGGTCGGAACACGGACCGCGATGCGCACGCGATCGACTTCATCCTGATCGGGGTAGTGCCGGCGCGCGTCCAGCCGCTCGTGGCCGCTCTTCCGGTCGAGCACCTGGAGCGGCAGCGCGGCTCCGTCGGGACCGTGGAGCGAGAACGCGTGGGCGCCGCGACCGGTGCGGGGCGCGCGCCCGCCCGGGGGGCCGACCACCACGTCCTTGCGGAAGAAGGTGCAATCGACGACGACGATCCCGTCGCGCGCTCGCGCCGCGGGGTTCCACAAGGCGAGGGCCGGCGACTGCGTCACGCCCTGATCGCGTGCGCGATCGGGATCGTGTCCCACCAGATCGTACACGGCGCCGCGCACGACCTCGTCGGCATACGCCTGCACCGCCTCGAGCCGCATCGCCGCTTCGCGCGCCACGACGTCGCTCGTCGTGCCGCAAATCGTGTCGTGAAACTGGCACTGCACGAGCGCACGCCACGCCTGCTCCAACGCGGGCCGGTAGTCGCGACCCTGGCGGCGGCGCGCCAGCGCTGCGAGCGGCTCGGCCGCGCGCGTCAGCCACACTTCGAGCTGCGACATGCGGCGCTTGAGCGGCGCCCGCGTGCCGTGCACCCCCTGCAGCGACCAGGTGTAGCCCGGAGCGAAACGCAGCGCGCCCGTCAACACGGGAGCCTCGCGGAACTCGCCTGCGGCCGCCGCGAAAAACTCGTCGAGCCTGGACACGCGTACCCGGTTGGGTCGCTCGAGCTCCGAGAGCTGATCGTGCAACCGCGACACATCGAGCGGCGCGGCGTGATGATCGGCGCCGATGAACACCGGAATCTCGCGTCCCGCCGCCCGGGCGATGAGCTGGCCGCGCACCCACGCCCACGCCTCTTCGACCGATCCCGATTCCCTGCCCAGGTCGACACCGATCTCGTATCCCGACGGCGGCAGGTGCCACAGCCGCACTTCCGCACCGCTCGGGCCCCGCCAGCGGTAGCGATCGCCTTGTTGACCCTGCGTGCCGCCCAGCCCGCGCCACACCACCGCCGTCTCCATCCCGGTGCCACGGGCCAGCTCGGGCAAATACTCGGGATGGCCGAATGCGTCCGGAGAGTACAGCACGCCCAGCCGCCCTCCCCATGCCGCGGCGTCGGCGGCGCCGAGCAACAGGTTGCGCACCAGCGACTCTCCTGCGGGGATCTGCTCGTCGGCCAGCACGTACCACGGCCCGACCTGCAGCCGCCCGGCGCGCACCAGAGCCCGGACCTCTTCGACGCGCTCGGGACGCGCCCGCGCATAGTCCTCGAGAATCACCGACTGCCCGTCGAGCAGGAAGCTCGTGAACCCGGGATCACGCGCCAACCGGTCGAGCAGCTCGTCCAGCGTCCCCACCAGGCGGGCGTGCAGCGCCGCCCGCGGGAGGTGCCACTCGCGGTCCCAGTGCGTGTGAAAGATCAGATGAAAGGTGAGCGTCGCCATCAGTGCACGGCGGTGACGAGCTGGTCCACGTCTTCCGGCCGCGACAGGTGTACGTGGCACACCCGCCGCCCCCGTGCCAGCAGTGCCCGCACGTCCCCGATCGCCTGCGCGCGCTCCAGCCGGCCGAACGTCGTCTGCATTTCCGGGATCTCGATGTCGGACGCAGGGTCCGCCGTCACCACCAGGAACAGCCCGGTGTTCGGCCCTCCCTTATGGAGCTGTCCGGTGGAATGCAGGTAGCGCGGACCGAACGCCGCCGTCGTCACCACGCCCAGTGCCTGTCCCCACGACCGCCGCACGCGCTGCAATGCCGCATCGAGCTCGGCTCGCGGCGGCAGGTAGGCGAGCAAAGCCAGATAGTCGCCCGGCCGCGCCAGGCCCTTGAGCTGCGACGGGGAGAGGGTGTCCGGCGCGGCTTCCCCCTTCCCTCCGCCGGCCAGCTCGCGGCGCGCCAGGGCCTTCGCTTCTTCCACGTTCGGCTGGTCGAACGGATTCACGCCGATGCGGTCACACAGTTCCCAGGTGGCGTATTCCCAGCGCAGGAAGTCGCGGCCCAGATCGAGCGGGTCGGAGGAGAACTCGCTCACCGTCTGGAGATCGAGCCCTGCTCTGCCGGGATCGCCCACGATCGGGACGATGCCGCGGCCGTTCTTGCCGGAGCTTTCGGCGATCAACTGTTCGATCCACGCCGCGAGACTCGCCACCGGTTCGGGGGGACGCAAGCTGACCTTGTCGATGCCCGTCGCGGCCGCAGAAGCGATCGCCGACCCCAGTGCGCGGGCCGCCTGCTCGTCCGTCCCGGCCGCACGTTGCAACAGCGTCGCTCCATCGATGCCGGCGAGGGCGGCCGGCAACATCCCGACGACAGTGAGCGCGGCGTAGCGGCCGCCGACATCGGGTGGATGGGGGAACACCTCGCGAAACGTGCGATCCCGCGCCAGCTGCTCGAGCGGTGAGCCCGGATCGGTCACGGCCACGAATTGTTTCGGGTCCGCACGCTGCGCGAAATAGTGGTAGGCGGCGAGCGTCTCGACCGTCGATCCCGATTTGCTCACGATCAGAAACAACGTGCGCTCGATCGGGTGCCGGCGTCCGGCGTCGAGGACGGCCCCGGGGTCGGTGCTGTCCAGCACGTCGAGGTTCGTCTTCATGAAGCTGTGGGCGAGCACCGCCGGCGCAAGCGCCGACCCGCCCATGCCGCAGACCAGCACACGGTCGAGGCCGTCGCGCTTCGCTTCGGCGGCAAAGCGCGTCCAGCGTGGCCACAGCTCGAGCGAAGTCGGAACGGCGCGGGTCCAGCCGAGTCGGTCTTCCATATGGCCCGCTAAGCTAACGCTTACTACCTTTGCCCCCAACGTGATCTCGGGCCCGCGCCTCACTCGCTCGTTCCTCACAACAGCCGTCGCACTGCTAGCCGTGCTGCTGCTGGGCTACCTGGTGCACCCGCTGCGGGCGGCGGTGCTCGAAGCGACGGGCTGGACCCTGACCGCCGCGTACCGGACCGCCGGCATCTGGCTCGCCTGGCGGGCCACCGCCGATCCACAATGGAAGCGGGCCTGGGGCTGGCTCGCGATCGGGAGCGCGATCGACCTCGCGGCCCAGCTCTACGCCGACGCCCTGCTGGGGCGCGGCGGCCGGATGGCGGCTACGTCGCTCGCGGATGTCGGGTACCTCGCCGTCTATCCCTTCTTCATTTTCGCGGCCTGGGACTTCCTGGCGACGCCCGAGCGACGCCGCCCCACCGTGGAGATCCTGTTCGACTCGACGCTCTTGACGCTCACCGTCGTGGCGTGGGCCTTCGAGCTGTTCGTCGAGCCGCTGTTGCGGGCGGCCGGAAGCGCGTCGGTGCTCGCCAGCGTGGCCTACGCGACCGGGGGCACGGCCCTGCTGTGGCTGATCGGGATGCTGTTGCTGCAGCCGAGCTCGCTTCCCGTCGGCGGCTACCGCCTGGTGATCGGCGGCCTCGTGCTCTACAGCGTGTCGGACATCCTGCTTGGCATCGTCGCCCTGCCGCACGCCAAACAGCCGGGTGTGTTGCTCGATTTCGGCTGGAACAGCGCCAACCTGATTCTCGGTCTGGCGGGAGCACTGGCCGCGGCCCGCCCGGCCGCCACGCGACCGACGGCGGTCGCGACGACGAGTGTCGTGCCGCGGCTGTTTGCCGTGCTCACCGGCTTCGCCGGGCTGATCGCCCTGTTCGTCCGCAACGTGCTGACCGGAGAGCGCGGGTTCGAGGATGTGGTGCTCCCGCTCGCCGGCGGCGCCGTGGTGACCGCGCGGGTCGCGTATTCGCTGCTCGCCGATCGCCGCTACGAGACGGCGCTGGAGCGCGAGGTCGAGCGTCAGACGCATACGCTCATGGGGTCGCTCACTGCAGCCGCCTCCGCCGAGCGCAACCTGCGGCAGATCGTCGAGGCCTCTCCCGACCCCATCGTGCTGGTGAACCGCGACGGCCGCGTGATCGAGTTCGCCCCCGCAGGCACCCAGTCGCACAGCACGCAGACGATCTTCGACACGGTCGACCCGGAGGCGACCGGCCAGCTGCGCCAGCACCTCGACGCGGCGTTCTCGGGTGAGGTGCGGCGCTTCGAGATTCCCCAGCGCCACTCCGACGGCGGGCGCAACGTGAGCTCAGTGGTGTTAGCGCCGATCCGCGAGCACGGCGAGATCACCAAGGTGCTGGCGATCTCGCGCGACGTGACGGAGCTGCGGCGTGCGCAAAGTCAGCTGCAGCAGGCCGACAAGCTCGCGGCGATGGGTCAGCTGGTTTCGGGCGTCGCGCACGAGATCAACAACCCCGCCGCCATCATCTCCGGTTTCGCGCAGACGTTGATGCTGGACGATCTGCGCCCCGATCAGCGGGAAATCGTGGAGATGGTGCGGGACGAGGCAATGCGCATCGGCCAGATCACGACCAATCTCCTGGCGTTCGCGCGCATGAGCGGCCCGGAGCGCTCGCTCGTGGACGTGAACGAGCTGGTGCGGCGGACGTATGCGCTGCGCGCCTACCATCTCAACACGCTGAACGTCAACGTCCAGATCGACCTCGATCCGGCCGATCCGCGCGTCTGGGCGAACGTGTCGGAGCTGCAGCAGATGCTGTTGAACTTCCTGATCAACGCCGAGCAGGCGCTCGAATCGCATCACGGCGCGCGCGGCATCACCTTGCGCACCCGGGCCGACACCACCGAAGTCCGCATCGAGTGCCGCGACTCGGGACCCGGAATCCCTTCGGAGATCAAGAGCCGCATCTTCGATCCGTTCTTCACCACCAAGCCCGAAGGCGTCGGCACGGGGCTCGGCCTCTCGATCTGTTACGGCATCGTGCGCAGCCACGGCGGACGCATCTGGGTCGACTCAGAGCCCGGAAACGGCGCTGCCTTCCAGGTGGCGCTGCCCCTCGACCTGCGTACGATGCCCCGCCCGTCGGCCGAGCCGGTGCTCGGCCCCGCGGGAACGGAGCCGCTCAGCGTCCTCGTCGTCGACGACGAGCCGGGCATCCGCCAGGCGACGGCCCGGTTCCTCAATCGCAGCGGGATGCAGGTCCGCGCGGTGAGCGACGGCGCCGAGGCGCTGCGGGCGCTGCGCGGCCAGTCGTTCGATGTGATCCTGTGTGACGTCCGCATGCCGGGAATGAACGGCCGCGACTTCCTGATCCGGCTGCGCGAGCAGGCCCCGGTGCTCGTCTCGACGCTGATCTTCGCCACCGGCGACACCCTCGACGTCGACACCGCGGCGCTGCTCGCCGACGCCGGGGCGCCGTCGCTCGTCAAACCGTTCGATTTCGATGCGCTGGAGCGGCTGGTGCGGGACGTTGCAGCAAAGGCGGCGCGGGCCCCCTGAATCCTGATTACTGAATCCCGAGCCGCTGCCTCAAATCTGCGGGAAGCAGCGGCACGGCGTGCCGGATCGGCACCGAGAGCGCGAATCCCGGCGCCTGCGGCAGCCCCGCGCGGTGGATCGAGATCACTTCCCCGTTGGCGTTGAACACCGGACTCCCCGACGACCCGCCCACCGTCATCCCGTCGAATTGAATCACGTCGTCGGTCACACGGGAAATGATCCCCGCCGTCATCGAGGTCCGCACCACCGTCGAGCGATAGCGCGCGAAGCCGGCCCCGGCGGGAAAGCCGATCAACGCCGCGGGCTCGCCCTGCCGTGACTTCGTGCCGCCCCAGTCGATCGCGCTGAGATAGGGCCCCTGATACAGGCGCACTTTGATCAGCGCGATATCGCGGTCCTGTGAGGTCACCACGACGTCGGCGAACCGCGCCGACGATTGATCCGCCATCGTCACCCAGATCGTGTCGGGCTTCGGGTAGCCGCTGTCGGTTACGACGTGCCAGTTGGTGAGCATGTAGCCGTCGGCGGAGATCACGAACCCGGTGCCGTTGTAGTAGTTCTTCCCGAAGCTCACCGTGATCAGTCCCACCGCACCCTGATTCTGCTGCGCGATGGTGGCGAAGTCGGTGCCACGCACGGCGCGCATGCGCGCATCGAGACTCGCCGTCTGGGCTTCGGCGGCGCTCACCTGCCGGCGCAGGCTGTCGATCTGACTGGAGGACGGGGCGCTCTTCTGGGCCTCGGTGAGCTGGTCGCGCAGCCGCTGCAGGTCGCGCTGGGAAGCCTGGCGCTGCGTTTCGCCCGCCGTCAGCTGCTGGGTCAGCGCGCTTTGCGCCCGGCCCAGCGCCTGGCTCAGCTCGGCGGTGCGCGCCTGGGCCGATTCGAGCTGCACCCGGAGGCTGTCGACGGTCGCCGCGGGCGCGGCCTGCGCCCGCGCCGAGTCGAGCGCCTGACGCAACCGCTCCGCGTCGGCGCGTGACGAGTCTTCCGAGCTGCGACGCGCAACTTCGGTTTGCGCCACCTGCTGGGACAGCAGCTGGTAGACGCCGAACACCCCGGCGCCGAGCAGCAGCACCAGGACAAAGATCGACGCCGTGATCCAGCGGAACTTGCGGCGCGAGTCTTTCCCGACTTCCGCGGCGACTGCCTTGAGAAACGCCGTGGAGCCACGACCGCCGCGCCGCCGCTCCTCGCGTGCCTGCTCCAAGGCGGAGTTGATCAGCCCCATCACCGTCTTCTGACCCATCACTTCGGGGGCGGGTGCCGCAGCCGGACGCTGCGCGGCCTTCATGGGACCGGTGCCGATACCTTCGACCACGAGCACCGGACCGCCGGGGCCGAGCGTGATCCGGTCGCCGAGCCGCACCGGCTTCGGGTCCTGGATGCGGTCGCCGTTCAGGAATGTGCCGTTCTTGCTCCCCACATCCCGCAGCGACAGACCGCCCGACGGACCCACCGTCAGCTCGGCGTGCACCCGGGAAACGACCCCTTCTGCTCCTTCGACGGGTCGTACCTCGCACTCCTTGCCGCGGCCCAGCCGGATGCGCGTTCCTTTGGCCTCGAACCGCTTTCCGGTGGCGGTCGCGATCAGCGTGATTCCGTAGGGTCGTGCTTCCGGAGGCCGCGGACTGGGCGGCGCCGCTGGCGCGGCCGAGGATTCCTTGAGCAGGTCGTAGGCGGGATGCTCGGCCAGCGTCGCACCGACCACGTCGTTCGTCGCGACGACGGTCAGCCGCGGTCCCGTCTCCCCGAGGCGGATCTCGTCTCCGGCGGCCACCGGCGACTGCCCCTGCACCCGCCGCCCATTGAGATAGCTGCCGTTGCGGCTCTCGAGGTCGACGAGCACCCACCCGCCGTCCTGATGACGCAGCTCGGCGTGCCGCGTCGAGACGACCCGCGCGTCGTCGCCGGAGAAGGTGACGGTCGCACCGGGATCACGCCCCAGCGTCGCGACCGCGTCGCGGACGTCGAGGATCGTCCCGCTGGAGAGCAGCTGCAGCTTCAGATAGGGCATACGAGAGCTACGACGTCATCCGAGGACTTCGGGCGGCTCCTCCCGGCGATCGCCCGGCACCCGACGCGGGTCGTCGCGACGATCGACGCCGGTACGACGGTCGATGCCGTTACGGTGATCGACGGCTACTGCCTTCACCGTGGTGCGTCGCTCCGTGCGCCCACGCCGATCGACCCCGGAACGGCGATCCATGAGGTTTCGCCGTTCGGTGGTGCGCCGCCGCTCGCGGGCCTGTCGGACCGAGGTTGGCACGCCGCCAAACCTACACCAACCGACCGACCTGGCTAGTCCGCCTGTATCTTGGGCGCGTGGACAACCTGGCACATACGCTCGTGGGCGCCGCCATTGGGCGCACCATCGGCGGTGACCGGATTCCCGCCGCCGGATGGATCGGCGCGGTCGCCGCCAATGCGCCTGACTGGAGCGAGCTGCCGATGTTTCGCCTCGATCGCGCAAGCGGTGCCTACTACACGCTGCATCGCGGGATCACGCATTCATTTATCGGAGCCGCTGTCGAGACGGTGGCGATCACCCTCGTCATTTGGGGGATCTTCATTGTGGCCCGCCGCCGCGCGGCGCCGCGGACTCCCCACCCCCTCCTCTTGCTGCTGCTCGTGCTCCTTGCTGTCGCCAGCCATCTCTATATGGATTGGCAGGGCTCCTACGGGTTGCGGCCGTTTCTCCCGTGGAATGGACAATGGTATTACGGCGATTGGGTGGCGATCGCCGACCCGATCTATTGGCTCGTTCCGCTCGCTGCATTGGCGTGGGGAGCAGAACGTCACTGGCGCGACCTGACGCCGATCGTGTTGCTCGCCGCCATCGTCCTCTGGCTCGTGCTCACGCGAGATGGTGTGGCGACGTGGCTGCGACTGACCTGCGTCGCACTGGTCGTTGCCGGCGCCATGGGGTGGATCCGCTTCTGGTTCGGATGGGGGCGGCGGCGACTCGCAGCCGCGCTGTCGCTCGCTGCGCTCACGCTGTACACCGCCTCCCAGGCGCTGGCGAGTGTCCCCGTGAAGGCCGCGGCGCAGCGCGCGGCGACGCGGCGCTTCGGTGCGAACGCCGGGTGGGCGACCCTCACCGAAGTCGGGTATCCGTACTCCTGGACGACGCTCATCGCTTCCGATGATTCCATCGCCGGCGCGACATGGACGGTGGCGCGACATCTCGCGGATCCCGCCGTCCGCGAAGCGCTGCGCATCTCGGCCCCGGCCCGTGCCCTCGAAGGGTTCGCGCGATTTCTCGCGGCGGACGTCGATTCCAGCTCGCGCCCGACGCGCGTCACGTTGCGCGACATCCGCTACGCCCCTCCGCCTTCCGGCGGATGGGCGGTCGTGACCGTTCTGTTACCGCTGACCGCCGACGCGCCGGGCCGTCGCTAGATTGCTCTCCACGTGAAGCCCGACTCGCCGCCCGCCGATCTGCTCGCCGGCATCACCCAGGCGTTGGAGCCCGATTTCCGGCTCGACCATCTCGTCGCCATTTCCCCGGAGCGCGCATTGTACCGCGCCTGGGACCGGCGCCTGAAGCGCAGCGTCGCCGTGCGGGTACACCTCATCCCCGATTCGCCGGGGCGCGCCTGGTTCCTGCGCGAGAACGAGACGCTGGCGGCGCTGAATCACCCGGCGGTGCGCCATGTGTATCATGCGGGCGAAGTCGGCCCGTTCGCCTACCGCACCACCAACTGGGTCGACGGCGAAGACCTCGCCGAGGCGATGCGGCGCGGGCCGCGTCCGATCCCGAGCGTCATGTCGCTGGTGCGCGATCTGCTGGGAACGCTCGAGCACGCCCACGCGCGCGGCATCATCCTGCGCCGCATCGTCCCGACGACGTTGCTGCTCGAGATCTCGGGACGCGGCGTAATCACCGATCTGCGCTACGCCAACTGGTGCCTCTCCCACGTTCCTCCTGACGACGAAGCCCAGCGAACGGCGTTCGTCGCTCCCGAAGTCCGCAAGGGGGAGCCGGGCGAGCCGTCGACCGACGTGTACGCCGTCGCGGCGATCGTCTACTACGCCCTGACCGGGAGCGAGCCCGCGGCGGAGTCGCCCCCGCCGCCGCGGTCGTTGCGCCCGGCGATTCC